>JBDNIX010000271.1:0-9523 GCA_041688045.1 Nitriliruptoraceae bacterium | reverse complement strand
GCCGGGGACTCTGGCACCTGCAGCAGCCCTGGTCGGGTTGCTGTTCTTCGATGCCTTGCGTGTGTGGCTGCCATCGCTGCTGTTCGTCGTCGCCGATGCCGGTTCCACGTCAGCGGCGGTCATGGGCGCCATCGCCGTGGCGATCACCGCCGTGCCGCCCGTGGTCAGCGCGTTGCTCGGCTCGCGCGCCGTGGCGTTCGGCTGGCCCGTGGCGATCGCGGTGCTGCTCGGTGGCCGGGTGCTCGTACAGCTTTCCGACGGGGGTTCCCTGCAGTTCATCGGGGCCTCGCTGATGATGATCGGCGCCGGCGTGGCGTTCGGCGCCATCGGGGTCGGCGCACCGTCGGGCCGTCAGGCGCGTATCGCCGTACTCCTGGGGTTCGTCGGATCCATCATCATCCACGCGGGCCTTGGTACCACCGACCTGGTCTGGCGTGAGGGTCTCGCAGCGTGGGCCGTACTGCTGGTGCTGGTCGCCGGGACCGCCATCAGCGCCCGTGACGCGCGGACCGTGTTGGATCCCGATGCGGCGAGCGTCCCGGGACCGGCCTGGCCATGGTGGCTGATGGGACCGGTCGTGGTCCTGCTGGGCATCCTGACCGCTCCCCCCGGGCGCATCGTCACCGCCACCGAATGGACGAACGTGTCGGTCGTGGTGACGGTGGTCGTCGCACACGGCCTGGCGGTGCTCGGGGCGGTCACCGCACGATGGTTGGGGCCAGCCGTTGCCGGCGCAGCCGGCGCGGGTCTCGTGCTGTTCGGAACTGCCGGGTCGCTCCAGGCCGCCTCCCTGACGGCCGTGGTGGCGCAACTCCTGCTGGCCGCCGGAATCGGGCTGGTGGTCGGCTCGACCGCCCGCTCCGACGTGGCGGTCAGCCTGCGACGTCGCGCTGTTGCAGCAGCGGGGTTCCCCCTGGCCTTCACGATCATCGGGTTCGCCTACTACGCCGGCTACGACCTGGCTCTGCCATTTCCCCAGCGGGCGGTCCTCCTGGCAGCGTCGGTGATCGTGGCCGCGGCCGGCCTGTACATCGCGGCCGCCGAGCCTCGACCACCCCTGCGCGAGCGGGGCATCCTTCGGCAGGTCGTCAGCGTCGCGATCGCCACCGTCGTGACCGCCGGTTCCGCGGCCGCGTTGGTGACATCCCCTGGACCACAGGCTCCGGCTTCGGGGAGCGTCGGCGAACCCATCGACGTCGCGCTCTACAACGTTCACATGGGCTTCGATCCGGCGGGTCGGATGTCGCTGGGCCGCATCGGAGACACCCTGTCGCAGGACGTCCCCGACATCGTCGTGCTCAACGAGGTCGACCGCGGATGGTTGACGACCGGGACCCGTGAACCGCTGCGCGTCCTCCAGGATCGGCTGGACATGCCCTACGTCTTCGGCCCCGCCGCTGACGAGGTATGGGGCAATGCCGTCTTCAGCCGCTATCCGATCACGGAGGTCAGCGTCGAGCGTCTCCCCCGTGGCGGCGATGCGATGGCACGCAGCCAGTTGATCGTCGTGCTGGAGGTCGAACCGGAACGGCGTGTCGCCGTCATCGCGACCCACCTGTCACATGTCGACGTCCAGGGTGATACGCGCCTCCCGCAGGCCCGCGCGGTCGCGGGAAGCCTGGCCCGACTGCAGGAGCGGGGCGTACCCGTCATCGTCGCCGGTGACCTCAACGCCCAACCCGACGACGCGGAACTTGCCACGTTCGGTGACCTCGCCCGGTCGGCCGTCCCCGAGGGAAACCCCACGTACCCGTCGACGGGACCGGACACGCAGATCGATCACCTCCTCGTGACGCAGGAGTTCAGCATCACGGACGCCGCCGTCCTGCAGACCGAGGCGTCCGACCATCTGCCGGTGTTCGCACGATTGGTCCTGCAACCGGCCCCGCCCGACGGCTGACGGACCACGTCGGTTGACGCATGGATCAGTGACGATGGATCAGTGATGATCGGCGATGACCGTGTCCAGCACGGACGTGAACGCGTCTGCCGTCGCGGACCATGACCAGCGGTCGGTGACCCATTCGCGGCCCATCGCACCGGTACGCATCCGTCCCTCCGGATCGGCAAGCCACCGGTCGATGGCGGCGACCACCGCCTTGTCGTCGCGACCGTCGACGATCGATCCGGTCCGGCCGTCGAGCACGGTCTCGGGCGCTCCACCGGACCGGCCGGCGACGACCGGAAGGCCGGCAGCCTGCGCTTCGAGGTAGACGATGCCGAGCCCCTCGACGTCTGCACCGGCCCATCGATCGCGGCAGGGCATGGCGAACAGGTCCATCGCGGCATAGGCCGCGGGCAGCGCCCGGGCCTCCGCGCGGCCTGCGAGCACGATCTGTGCATCCCGACCCTGCTCGGACACGGCACGCCGGAGCGCATCGTCCATCGGCCCTTCACCGACCAGGACGAGCCAGGCTTCGGGATGTCGGGACCGGACCTCCGGCCAACAGCGCACCAGCGTGTCCTGTCCCTTCCGGGGAACCAGTCGCGACACGCATCCGACAACTCCGGCGTCGTCGGGCACACCCCAGGCACGGCGCTGGTCCGCACGTGCCGCCCTATCCGGCTTGTACGCATCCACGTCGACACCCGGTGCCACGCGGGCGATGCGATCGGCTCGGACGTGCGGGGCGAGTCGGGATTCCGACCGGTCGCTGATCGTGGTGACGGCGGCCAGGCCGCGGGAGGCGCGGCGGATCAGACGCCCACCCCCGGCACGTGCCAGTCCGGCCTCCAGGCCGTGCGAAAGTGCCACGATCGGGACGCCGACGCGCTCCTGAAGGGCCGGGGCGAGTTCGCCGAGCGGCCACATGGCTCCGAGGACGATCACCTGAACATCGTGCTGACGGGCGAGCCCGACGGCACGCTGTCGGATCGCGGAGGTGGGCAGGACGCGGCCCGGCACGCGCACGATCCGATAGGGCTGCGCAGCGTCGTGCGTCATCGCGTCCTCCCCCCCGGGCGGCCCCAGGACGACGCTTGTCGTCGGATGGACGCGCTGCAGGAGGTGCCCGATGAACACCTCGATCCCGCCGGCACGTGGAGGGAGATCGTTGGTGATCCACAGCACCCTCACAGACGTCAACGCAGCGCCCAGAGCAACTCATGGGTCGCGATCACGTCGGCTCCGCTCGCCTGGCAGCGATCGGTCAGTTCGCGGTCGTCGGTGACCACCAGGATGGGTTCGTCGGTGCTCTCCAGATCCAGCACGATGTCGTCATCCGCGGTGATCCCCTCCCCGGAGAACCGCACCCGCACGTCGCGAGCGCCACCGGCCCGCTGCTGGCCGCCCACCGACTCCCCGTCGAACACCACCGTCGGACGGACTCCCCGTGTCCTGGCGAGGTTGCCCAGGGCATCGACCAGCCACGCTCGTTGACGCTCCAACCCCAGCTCCCCCCGATGCTGGATGGTGAGGTTGTAGCCGTCGACGAGGATGCGTCGACCACGGTGCAGGTACAGCTCGACGGCTTCGGTCGTGCCCGGTACGACGTCGTCCGGCAGGCGACTGGGCCGTCCAGGGATGATCCGAGTCACCGGTTGCGCATCTCGGCGACGCTCGTCCGTCGTGTGGCGTTCGGCAGCCGCCATCGCCTGTTCGCGAGCCGTGTCACGGCGGCGCTGGTCAGCGCGGCGCTCCTCGTCCGCACGGCGGAGGGCCGCCAGCTGTTGCTGGAGGTCGACGATCTCCGCCTCCCGACGGCGGCGTTCCCGGTCGACGGCGCGTTCCCGCTCAGCGCCGGCATCCGTGCGTTGCCGTTCGAGTCCCGCCACCCGATCACGCAACGTTTCCAGCTCGGCGCGGGCGGCATCGAGGTCACGCGCGGCGGCCTCGGCCCGAGCCTCCGCACCAGCCGCGCGGCGACGAGCCGCATCGAGTTCCTCGCGCAGCACCTTCATCCGCTGGCGGTCACGAGCCCGTTGCCGCCCATCGCCCGAAGGGTCCGGCTCGCCGGCGAGGTCGCCCGATGCCTGCGGCGCGATTGCGTCCGGCAGGTGGCCTGTGACGATCCGGGCGAGGTCATCTGGCAGGCCGCCCGCCACGTCGACGCGGGCGCGAACCAGGCCCCACAGGTCTTCGGCGACGATCAGATCACACAGCTCACGGCGACCCCGGCCGCCGGCGAGCCGTCCCGTCGGAGCCGTGCGCAGTCGGACACCCCGAGCCCCGAGCCGGTCGTCGGAACCGGCTCGCAGCGCCCCCTTGATGTGCGGCAGCAGCAGTGCCCACCGGTCCGCGTCCAGATCCATGAGCGCCGCGGCGGACGGGGGCGGAGATCCCGTGACCGGGTGACGCCGCCCCACTCATCCCCCTGTCGGGGCGACGGGCGCGCGTTCGACCCGGATCGCGTCCGTGCGACCGCACCAACGGCAGGTCACCGATCCGATCTGCTGCTCGAGGACCTCCTCCTCCTCGATGCGGCTGACCCCGCCCAGGTCGAAGTGGTGGAAGCGCCTCGTCGTCGCCGTCATCACGACGTCGAAGCGGGTCACGTTGCCGCACGCATCACAGCGATAGCGGTGATCCGGTTCGATCCCGAGCGAGAGATCAGCCGTCGACGTTTCCGCGGGCCGGCCGCCTGACTGCAGGTCGGGACCTTCTGCGGTGCCATCTGCTGACGCTGGTGTGGTCGGTGACGTGGGCATCTGGACTCCAGGACGGGAGAAGGGCAGGAACGGATCGTCCGGCTACCGGCGACGCGGCTCCCGGCGACGCGGCTACCGGCGACGCGGCTACCGGTGACGCGGCTACCGGTGACGCGGCTCCCGGCGACGCGGCTCCCGGCGGCGACCTGCCGCGAGCCACACCGGTTCGTCGGGAACCGGCGTCGGTTGATCAGGAGCCGTCAGGGAGGAGGGATCGGCAGTGAACCACGGCCCGTCCGGTCCGGCGGGGAACCTGCCCGGCCCGGGTGACGCGTCGAGCCCGTCGGCAACGATGCCGGCGGCGAGCTCACGGCAGATCCCGAGGCCGACCGCCACGTCGACACCTCGATGCAGATCGGGATAGCCCTCCAGATGCCCCGCGGCGCGTTCCAGCAGCGCCAGGGCACCGGTCCGGTTCCCGCGCTGGATGTGCACCCCCGCCACGGCGATCTGGATGACGCCCTGCCAGAAGTCGGTGTCGTCCTGCGGAGCGGCGTGCCACACGGCCTCCAGGCATTCGTGCGCCTCGAAGAACCGCTCGTCGTTCCACAGGCGGACGCCCAGGTCGAGCGCTTCCTCGACGGTTTCCGGATCATGGTCCTCGGCCAGCGGCTGAATCTCGGTGTCGTACGGCAGGGGCCGACCCGACCGATCACGGGGCCGCGACTGCTCGGCACGGCCGTCGGTGCGGCGGTCACGGTCTTCGCTGGCCATCGAGTCCTTTCGGATCGGCGTGGCACCAGCGTAACGACGTGCGGAGCGGCACTACCCTCCCCGGTTGTGCCTGAGCTCCCCGAGGTCGAATCGGTCCGTCGTCAGCTCGTTCCCGAGCTGACGGGTCGGCGCGTCGTCAGCGTGTGGTGGGACGCGCACCCGCACGCGCGCCTGTCCGACGTCCACCTGCTGGAAGGCCGCGTCATTGGATCCGTCGAGCGACGTGGCAAGTTCCTGATCTGCCCCCTCGATGCTGTTGCACCCACACCAGAGGCGCTCGAACCCGACTCGGACATGCCCGCACCCAGCCCGGTCGTACCCGAGCTCGAACTGATCCTGCACCTCGGCATGACGGGCTCGTTGCGCCTGCAGCCCGCGGAGGGCCCGCTCGACACGACGTTTTGTCCATCACCCGCGCACATCCGCGCCAGCTTCGTCCTGGACGACGAACGGGTGCTGCTGTTCAACGATCCGCGCCGGTTCGGACGCGTGTCGGTCGTTCCCGCCGGTGACTACGTCGGCCGGATCCCGACGTTGGCCGTCATGGGTCCGGAGCCACTGTCCGACACCTTCGAGGTGGCGGACTTCGTGCGGGCACTGGCACGGACCTCCTCACCGGTCAAGGCGAAGTTGCTGGATCAGCGGCTGGTCGCGGGTGTCGGCAACATCTACGCGGACGAGGCTCTGTGGCACGCCCGGATCCATCCCGGATCCCGCCGCGTCGGAGCAACACGTGCCCGAGCGCTCCATGCGGCGATCCGTGATGTGTTGAGCTCCGCGATCGAGCGTGAGGGAACGACCTTCCGCGACTACCAGATGGTGAACGGCCAGAGAGGGCGCAACGCCGACTTCCTGGAGGCCTACGGTCAGCGAGACCTGCCCTGCCGCCGATGCGGGACCGCCATGCGGCGCACGGTGATCGCGCAACGCGGGACGACCTACTGCCCCACCTGCCAGCGGCACTAACCCCGATGCGCCCGCAATGCCCCGGCGACCAGGGCGTGGGCGAAGGCCTGTGCTTCGGCGGGATCGTCGACCCGGACGTGCATCGGTGGGAAGCTGAAGTAGGACAGGATCAGCCGCATGACCACCTCGGCGGCGGACTCCGGATCGACACGGCGGAATTCCCCCGTCGTGACGCCCGTGGCGATGAGGTCAGCGAACCGGGACAGTCCGCTGCGGACGAGCGGACCGCCGTTGGCCGTGATGCGTGGGAGCAGCATGGCCGGCTCCTCGTCGCGACCCTTGGTCAGGACGGGGTGCTCGACGAAGAACCGGACACCCGCGAGGAACGCCGCCTCGACACGGGACGCCGCATCCGGCTGGTCGTCGGCGGCTCGATCGAGGATGTGTGTGAACCGCTCGGCTTCGCGGGTCAACAACGCATCGATGACCGCGTCCTTGTTGCGGAAGTGCCGGTAGAGGGTCGCCTTGCCGGCCACGGCCTCGCGGGCGATGTCCTCCATGGTCGTCTTGCGCAGGCCGTCGGCCACGAACCGGCGGGCGGCGGCCGTCAGCAGGTCCTCGCGTCGCCCGGGGCGACCGTTCGAGCGATCGGATACGGCGGCCAACGACTATCTCCTGAATGGCGCGAGCTGACGGAACGCTAGTACGCAGCCCGTTGCCCACGCGAGCGCCGCAGCTGCGCAGGCCGCGTAGGCCATCGTGTGCGCCTGGTGTCAGACCGGCGCGATAGAATGGCGAACGCACGTTCGATCCGAAGTTGCCGACACGAGTTGCCGACACGGGTTGCCGACACGGGTTGCCGACACGGCCGGCGGCCGGGGCGGCCACGACGACAGCGTGTACACCGACACCAGGAGGACCCGTGACGCGCCCGAGGACGACCTCCACCGGCGCTGCCCTCCCCGTAACGGCGGTGCAGTCGAGCTTCGACGACATGGGCTCACCGCTGATCGCGACGACCTTCGTGGTCCTGGACCTCGAGACCACGGGGTTGCGGCCGACCGCTGACCGCATCACGGAGATCGGAGCGGTGAAAGTGCGGGGTGGCGAGGTCCTCGGAGAACTGCGCACGTTCGTCCATCCGGACCGTCCGATCCCGGCGGGCATCACCGCGGTCACCGGGATCACCGACGCTATGGTCCGTCAGGCGCCGACCATCGAGCAGGTGCTACCGAGCCTCCGTTCGTTTCTGAACGGTGCCGTCTTCGTCGCTCACAAGTGGTCGGTTCGACCTCGGGTTCCTGCGGGCAGCCATCCTGGAGCAGTCCGGCGAGACGTTCGAACCCGTGGTCGTCGACACCGCCCGCCTCGCACGTCGGTTGGTGCGCGGCGAGGTCCGTGACCTGAAGCTGGCCACCCTGGCACGCCATTTCCGGAGCCGCACGCTGCCCGAGCACCGCGCGCTGGCGGACGCTCGTGCCACCGTCGACGTGCTGCACGGGCTGATCGAACGTGGGGGGTCGCTCGGCGCGACGACCCTGGAGGATCTGCGTGACCTGTCGGTGTCGACGTCCGACAAACGGTTCCGCCGTATCTCCCTGGTCCGTGACGCCCCGTCGACCTGCGGCGTCTACCGCTTCCTCGATGCCCGCGGCGAGGTGCTGTACGTCGGGAAGGCGACGGACCTGCGTATACGGCTGCGCACGTACTTCGGGCAGGACCGTCGCCGCCGCATCGAGGATCTGGTCCGCGAGACGCAGCGAGTGACCTGGACACCGACGCCGACGTTGATCGAGGCCGAGGTGCGCGAGGTACGCGAGATCCATCACCACCTGCCCCGCTACAACCGGCGGTCGAAACGTGCACCCACGCCGGTGTACATCGCCCTGACCAGCGAGGCGTTTTCTCGCCTGTCCATCGTGGCGACGCCGCGCGACACCCATCGGCACGCCATCGGTCCCCTGCCGTCGCGCCGTGTGGCCGAGTCCATCGTCGCCGCCCTGCAGACCGCGGTTCCCCTGCGGACCTGCACGGACCGATTGCGCGTCGCGCAGGACCATGCCGCCTGTGTGATGAAGGATCTCGGCCACTGCGGTGCACCGTGCGACGGCACGCAGTCCCGGCACGGCTACGCGGCCCTGGTCGAGCGTGTAGCGGCCTCGTTCGAGGATCCGGCGCCGCTCCTGGAGGGGCTTCGGGAGCGCATGGTCGACCTGGCGGCCTCCGGTTCGTTCGAACGGGCCGGGGAGGTGCGAGGCCAGTTGCACACCACCGCCCGCACGCTGCTGTCGTTGCGCCGGCGCCAGGCCCTGGTCGACGTCCCGGAGCTGGTGCTCTCCCGCGACCGCGGATCGGCGAGCGACGTGGTCATCATCCGGCACGGCCGCCTGGCCGGGACGTTGCGGTTCGATGCCAACGGCGACCGTGACGATCCGTGGGGCGGTCATGGGACGATTGCTGCGTGGGGACAGTTCCTGCGGGAACGCCTCGCTCTGACGCCGTTGGAGACCTTCGATGATCCGCCGACGGCGCGGGACGTGGAGGAGATCGATCTCCTGCTGGAATGGATCGGCGCGCACGACAGCGACATCGCCTGGGCGACGGACGGGTACGCCGAACCGCTTGCCGGCGGCCGCCAGCTCGCGGAGGCGACGGCGGAGGCTCGGTGGGTGGCGCGGGCAGTTCGCCGTGACCGCCAAGCGCTCACGGGAGCCAAGGTCGCACGACGTGCCCCGACCATCGAACAGCGCACGGGGTAACCGCGCCCGGAACGACGGACAGATCAGGTCACCTCGAAGAACGGGCTCCAGGCGTCCGGTGGGTGGGCCCGGGCCCCCGACTCCCGTCCGAGCCACGTGACCCGGACCCGGTAGCGGCCGGGATCGACGGGAAGACCACCGGGCTCCCCCGCCCAGACCGGTACCAGCGGCCCTGTCTGCTGGTTCCAGTAGGACGGCCAGATCACGAACTGGCCGGGCAGCCACCGATCGATCGCCGGCGTCGTGGCGCTGCGTGCAAGTTCGTCGTCGGCCACGACCCGGTGATGCTCGTCACGGACGCTCAGCACGTAGCGCTGCCATCCCGGATGGTGGTGCTCGACGAACCGGCCGCCCTGGTTGGCTGCGGTCACCGTGATCCGCACAGTCTCACCGGATGCGTAGACGGCGCGGTCGACCATCACCTGCAGGTCGAACCCGTCGAACGGCTGCTCGCCCGCGATGAACGGCGCCTGCCCTGCGGGTTCCGCGCGCCCCTG
>JBDNIX010000270.1:0-3278 GCA_041688045.1 Nitriliruptoraceae bacterium | reverse complement strand
GACGGCCTTGCGTGTGGCTTCCTTCGCCGCGAACCGCGCGGCCAGCCGCGCACGTTCCATGGGTGAACCCGGTTCGACGCCGCCGCGTCGTGCGTCGAGGAGTTCCCGCTCGGTGAACACGCGCGCCACCAGTCCGGCACGTCGGTCGATGGCCGCGGACAAGCGGGCGACCTCGACGACGTCGCATCCGGCGGCGAAGCGTCCGCTACTCACGGTGTCACGTCGTCGCCGCCGTGGAAGGGCGAGAAGTCGTCCGCGGTGGTCGTCCGGGCCAGATCGGCGAGGATGACCTGCAGCCGGTCGTTGAAGAATCGCCGCGAGCGCGGCGTGTGGTCCGGGGGATCCATCGCCGGACCGAACCGAACGGTGACCTTGCCACCACGCAGCCGGGGTTTGGCACCGATCGGCCAGACATCGTGGATACCGGCCACCGATGCGGGAACCACCGTCACACCATGGGTCGCTGCGAGTCGCGCCACGCCACTGCGAAGTCGGTGCACCCGGCCATCACGGCTGCGCGACCCTTCCGGATAGACCGCTACGCAGGCACCGTCCTCCAGCAGGATGCCGAGCACGTCCATGGCGGAACCGTCGGCCTCGCCACGGCGCAGGGGGACCATGCCGAGCTTCGGAAGCTGGGGACCGAGGACCGGCCACGTCGTGAGTCGGAGGTCCCCGAGGAAGTGAACGGGCCGGTGGATGGCGACCCCCAGGGCCAGGGAGTCGGCGTGCGACTGATGCGTCGAGGCCACCAGGACCGGACCGGTTTCGGGGACGTGGGCTTCGCCCTCTACCGTCAGGCGCAACCATGCACGCAGGGCAGGGCGCAGGGACAGACGCACCACGGAGCGGGCCCCCGGCACCATCGGGGTGAACGGGATCGGTTCGACCTCGCCGTCCGATGCGTCCCCGACGGGATCGGGTGGGCTCGGTTCCGCGCTCATGCGGGGATCGGAGAAATGGTCACGCGCGGGTGAACACGAGGGCGGCGTTCTGCCCGCCGAAGCCCATCGACGTCGACAGCACCGCATCGAGCTCGACGTCGCGCGGCTCTTTCTGCACGACATCGAGGTGGATGTCGGGATCCTGGTTGACCAGATTGGCCGTGGGTGGGATGACCCCGTCGCGCAGCGCCTGGATGGCGAACGCCGCTTCGACGGCTCCGGCGGCGCCGAGCAGGTGCCCGGTGACTCCCTTGGTCGAGGTGACGACGATCTGATCGGTGTGGTCGCCGAACACCGCGCGCATGGCCTTGGCTTCCGCCGCATCGTTGAGTGGTGTGGAGGTTCCATGGGCGTTGAGGTGGCCGATGCGGGACGGGTCGATGCCGGAGTCCTCCAGTGCCCGGCGGATCGCCAGGACCGCCCCTCCCCCGTCCTCCGGCGGGGCGGTGGCGTGGAAGGCGTCGGCGGAAGCTCCCGCGCCGGTCAGGACGGCCAGAGGGGTTGCGCCGCGAGCTTCGGCGTGCTCGCGGGTCTCGAGGACGGCGATGGCCGCGCCCTCCCCGATCACGAACCCGTCGCGGTCGACGTCGAACGGTCGTGATGCGGACGACGGGTCGGGATTGCGCGACAAGGCACCCATCTGCGCGAACGTGGCGACCGACAGTCCGGTGATACCGGCTTCGACCCCCCCGGCGAGAACCATGTCCGCGGACCCGGAAACCAGCCAGTCACGGGCCATGTGCATCGCCGAGGCACCAGCGGCGCACGCGGTGTTGACCGTCATGTTCGGGCCGCGCGCGCCGGTACGGATCGCGACCGTTCCCGCCCCGGTGTTCGACAACATCTTGGGGATGAACATCGGACTGACCCGGCCCGGGCCCTTGTCGATGTAGCGCGGATATTCCTCAGCCCAGGTCTCGGCACCGCCGATGCCCGAGCCGAGGACGATCCCGACCCGGTCCGGATCGGTCCCGACGATCGAGAAGGCATCGTCATCACCGGTGAGTCCCGCGTGACCGACCGCCTCACGGGCCGCCAGGAGGGCCAGGTGGGTGAAGCGGTCCAGCCGCCGCGACGATCCCCGACCGAGTTCTTCATCCGGATCGAACGCCGGAACCCGGCACGAAATGGTGACTGAAATACCTTCGTCGACCAGCAGCTGATCGCTCGCCGCACCGGTCTTCGCGGCCAGCACGTTCTGCCACGATGCCTCGAATCCGCGACCTGCCGGGGAGATGACCCCGAACCCGGTCACGACGATGTCGGGACGCGCGGATGCGCTTCGTCCAGCTGCCATGTCTGCTCCTTTGCGACCGGACCGGTCGGGACCGGACCCAGGGCCGACCGGCTCTCTAGCCTTGCTTCTCCGCGATCTTGTTGACCGCATCCTGCAGAGTACGGACGTCCTCGAGTTCTTCGTCCTCGAGCTTCACGCCGGTCTTCTCTTCGAGCACGAGCGTGAGTTCGACGACGTCGAGCGAGTCCAACCCGAGCTTCTCGAAGGTCGCGTCGGGCGAGATGTCGTCGGCCGGGACGCCGAACTCCTCGGTCAGGATCTCGGTGATGGTGGTGTAAACATCTTGGCTCACAGGTCTCTCCTGGTGGATCGACGGCCGCGGACGCGACCGGTGGGGTGCGGGTGAAGGGACAACCTAGGTCAGATAGCGGCGCCGCCGTCGACCGGGAGAACGACGCCGGTGATCGAGCCCGCCGTGTCAGCGGCCAGGAAGCGGATCGCAGCGGCGACCTCGTCGACCTCGACGGCACGTCCGGTGGGGGCCATATCGACCAGGGACGCGCGGGCGGTGTCACCGAGTCCGTCGGTCATCGCGGTGGCAACGAAGCCTGGCGCCACCACGTTGGCGGTAATGCCCTTGCGAGCGACCTCGCGGGCCAGCGACTTCGTGAATCCGATCAGTCCGGCCTTGGACGCCGCGTATGCCGTCTGTCCGACGTTGCCGCGCAGGGCGACCACCGACGCGACGCTGATGATGCGACCGTGCCGGGCGCGCAACATCGGACGCATGGCGGCACGCGAGACCAGGTAGGCACCACGCAGGTTGACCTCGATGGTGCGGTCGAAGCGGGCCGGGTCAAGACGGAGCAGCAGGTCGTCGTCGGCCACGCCGGCGTTGTTCACGACAACGGCCAACGTGCCGACCTCGGTCCCGTGCTTGACGGCCGCAGCGACGCTGTCCTCGTCGGTGACGTCGATGTGGAGGGGCTCGGCATCACCGGCGCAGTCGGCGGCCACCGCCGCGGCCTTGTCCGCGTTCCCCCCGTAGCCGACCAGGACGTGAAATCCGTCGGCGGACAACGCGCGGCAGGTCGCCG
>JBDNIX010000269.1:0-4071 GCA_041688045.1 Nitriliruptoraceae bacterium | reverse complement strand
GCAAAACTCCGCCGCACGCCCGTAGCCATCGTCGCGGCGATCGACGGCACGGCGCTCGGCCTCGGTTGTGAACTGGCGATCTCCGCCGACATCCGCATCGGGTCCGCCGATGCCACCTTCGGCTATCCCGAGCCGCGCGTCGGCGTGCCGTCCCCGACCCACCACCTCGCGTGGTTGGTGGGGCTCGCCCGTGCGCAGGAACTCCTGCTGACCGCCCGGACGATCGATGCGGCACGGGCGGCGGAGATCGGCATCCTCACGAGCGTGGCACCGGACGTGCATGGCGCCGCGATCGAGGTCGCGACGGAGATCGCTGCGCTGGCCCCGTATGCGATCGCGAAGACCAAGGAGAACCTGGCCCTCACGATCGCCGCCGGCGCCCTGGAAGCTTCCCAACACCACATCGAGGCGATCCGGCATGCCGCGACCACGGCGGATCGCGCGGAGGCGCTGGAGGCGTTCGCCGAGAAGCGCCCTCCGCACTTCACCGGCACCTGACCCCAGCGGGTCCGGACAGCCGCTACGCGGGGTCGTCGGGGAACGGCCGCCCCGTCCACGTCTCCCACAGCTTGGCGACCGACGCGTAGTCCAGACGGTCGTACCCCTCGCTCATCGCCAGTTCGTAGACGGTATGGGCGGCCTGAATGGCGAACAGTGGCGTCTGGGACGATTGCGCCAGCGCCAGGGCCAGCGTGGAGTCCTTCCGTGCCGCCTCCGTGGACATGCCCCCGTCATACTCTCCCTGCAGCATGCGCTCCGAGAAGCGGTGCGTCAGTGGCCGCATCAGGCCCGCATCCGGTTCTGCGAGCAGCGCCGCCAGATCCTCCCGCCGGACCCCCGTCGCGGCGGCCAGTGCCCCGACCTCGGCCAGGATGACCATGACGGCGTGGGCAACCGCGTTGTTGAGAACCTTCGTCGACATCCCACTGCCTACGGCTCCCAGGTGACGTTGCCGGGCGGCAAGGCGATCCAGCACGGGTTGGGCGCACGCGACATCCTCGTCCTCACCGCCGATCAGCAGCATCGAGGTTCCCGCGCGGACCTGTGCGACGCTGGACAGGATGGCGGCGTCAACCAGTCGCACGGATGCCGGGGCACACAGATCGCGCAACTCCCAGGCATCGGTGGGATTGATCGTGCTGGTCTCGATGACGAGGCTGCCCGGCTGCAGGACCTCGACGAGTTCGCCCACCACGTGCCGGGAGACGGCGGGTGAGGGCAGCGACAGCACCACCACGTTGGACCCCGCCAACTCGCTGACGGCATCAGCGAGGTCGAGGTCGAGGTCCTCGGCGACCTGCCGACCGCGCTCGGCGTCGGGCTCGACAGCCAGCACCGGCCACTCCTCGCGCAGCCGTGCGGCGATCGCCGCGCCCATGTTGCCGAGCCCGAACAGGCCGACGGGCCCTCGGGGGTGTGTTTCTGCATCGTTCACAACCGTGCCTCTCGAACGTCGGCATCATCCTGCAATGCGGCGAGAACCAGATCGCCCTGCTCGCGGGTCGACACGCCTGAACGCGTCGTCGCCGAAGGGATCTGCCCGGACACCAGCACGTGTTCGATCGCGGTCGCGACCCGGTCAGCAGAGACCAGATAGCCGTGGTGGCGCAGCAGCAGTTCGACGCTGTGAATGGCGGCGAGCGGCGACACCGCCTGCTTGCCGGCGTACTTGGGAGCCGATCCGTGGATCGGCTCGAACATCGATGGGCCTCCGGTCGACGACAGACGCGCGCTTCCCGACAATCCCAGCCCGCCCACGAGGGCCGCGGCCATGTCCGAGAAGATGCCTCCGAGCATCCACGTCGTGACCACGACGTCGAAGATTCCCGGATCGGAGATCAGCGACATCGCGAAGCCGTCCGGGGCCATCCGCCACGCCTCGACGTCGCCGTACTCCGGCTCGAGCCGTTCGAAGGTGTGCCGCCACATGTCGTGCGAGGCCGCCGCGTTGGAGTGCTCGACCATCACGAGTCGTTGGCGTCGCTGCCGCGCCAGTTCGAAGGCGTAGCGGGTCACGCGCTCCACCATGCGCCGCGAGAACGCAATCCCACCGACCTGCACCTCGTCGTCGATGCCGGGATGGATGGCGCCGGCCGGGAGCGCGAAGAGGTCCTCCGCGCATTCTCGGACCACCACCAGATCGATGCCTCCGGGCTGTCGTCCCTTCAGCGGCGTCAGCGAGGCACTGGCGAGCCGGTAGGGACGCACCGAGATGTCCATCTGGAAGTGGCGGCTGATCGCGATCAACAGCCCGGCTTCGAGCACCCGCGGGGCGACGCGCGGATCGCCGACGGCACCCAGGTACAGCGCGTCGCAGGCAGCCAGTTCATCGAGGAACACCGGCGTCGCCAACTCGCCGGTCGCCAGGTAGTGATCCGCACCCTGCGGGAAGCGGAATACCTCGATTTCCAGATCGTCGAGTCGGGCCACCTGCTCCAGGACGCGCAGACCTTCGGCGACGACCTCGGGGCCGATGCCGTCGCCTGGAAGCACGGCCAGTCGCAACGCATCCGCCATGCCAAGTCCTCTCCGTCAGTGCCGACCCGGGTGGGCCGTCAATAGCTGCGAGGTAGACCGAGGACCTTGGTCGCCAGGTAGCTCTTGACCATCTCCTGGCTCACCGGGGCGATCTGCATCAGCCGGGCCTCCCGGAAGTAGCGCTCCACGTGGTACTCACGGGCGTAGCCGAAGCCGCCGTGGGTCTGCACCGCGCGATCAGCGGCGAAGAAGGCGGCATCAGCGCACAGCATCTTGGCCGTGTTGGCTTCACGGCCACAGGGCTCCCCCCGGTCGTAGAGCCAGGCGGCCTTGCGTGCCACGAGCTCGGCGGCGTCCAGTTGTGCCAACGCTTCGGCGAGCGGGAACTGGATGCCCTGATTCTTGCCGATCGGTCGGTCGAAGACCCGACGCTGGTTGGCGTAGTCAACGGCCCGTTGCAGCGCGACGCGACCGATCCCGAGCGACTCGTGCGCCAGCAGAATCCGCTCCGGGTTCAGGCCGTCGAGGATCAGCCGGAAGCCCTCTCCCTCGGCACCGATTCGAGCCGACTCGGGGACGAACAGCCCATCGATGTAGAGTTCGTTGGAGGCCACCGCGTTGCGACCGAGCTTGTCGATGGGACGGATCTCCACGGCGTCGGGATCCATGTCGGCCAGGAACACGGTCATGCCGTCGGTCGGCCGGTCGACCTGCTCCAGCGGGGTGGTGCGCGCCAACAGGATCATCTTTTCGGAGTCGCCGGCCTTCGAAATCCAGACCTTGCGGCCCGAGATCCGGTAGCCACCGTCCACGCGCTCGGCTCGCGTGGTGATCCGGGTGGTGTCCGTACCGGCGTCCGGCTCCGTGACCGCGAAACACACATGCAGATCACCGGACACCACGCGCGGCAGGACCTCCGCGCACAGCTCCGGTGATCCGTGCTTCACCACGACGTTCATGCCAAAAATGGTCAGGTGCATCGACGAGCACCCGTTCATGGCCGCACCGGACGCCGCCACCTCCTCGAGCAGTAGCGACGCTTCCGTGATACCGAGTCCGCCGCCGCCGTATTCCTCCGGGATCGCGATCCCGAGCCATCCGCCGTCAGCGAACGCCCAGTAGAACTCCCAGGGAAACTCGTGCGCCCGGTCCTTCTCGAGCCAGTACTCGTCGGAGAACGAGCCCGCCAGCGCGCGCACCGCGTCGCGCAGATCCTGCTGCTCGGCGGTCAACGAGAAGTCCACGGGTGTCTCCCTCGGCTACGGCGACATCGGCATCGGCTCGGGGGTCCGATGACGTGTCGGGGGACCGCCGTCCGGGCACCGGGCGACGGTAGCAGCCACTGCGAAAGGCCCCTTACCATTGCCGAACCCGCCGGATGGTCGGGTTCAGAGCGAACCGTCGACGATCCGGGGGTGACATGACCGAACAGCCGCCGCCACCGACGCATCCGACAGACGGCAGCGTCCTGGCCGCGTTGCCCTGGATCGGGCTGGTCGTCATCGTCGTGCTGCCCCCGTTCCTGCTGGGTGCCCTGGCGTTCGACGTGCGGCGCGAATTGGTTTTTGGACCCGCAGCACTCGGCGGAGCGGT
>JBDNIX010000268.1:0-12229 GCA_041688045.1 Nitriliruptoraceae bacterium | reverse complement strand
GTGCTTGCCGTCGGGAGCGCGGGTCGGATCCGCCACGCTCTGCTGGCCGAACAGCAGGAACGGCCGCTCCGGGATCTCGCCACGACGGACCGCGGTCGTCTGCGCGGTCACCGCCGCCGCTTCGCCGCCGACGTGCACGGTCCCGGCCGCACGGGCCTCCGGGGCGGTCCAGGGTGCCGGTCCGTCCAGGGCCCAGTCGAGCTTCACGGTGCGCGGCCCGTACCGGTAGCGCTGGAGGCGCTGGACGTAGTCGGGCGGCATGGCGTCACCGACCAGCCGCAGCATCGCGTGTGGTGTGCTCGTGGCGATCACCGTCGGTGCCCGGTACCGCTCACCGTCGGCGGTGATCACACCGGCCACGCGACCCCGCGCGGTCACGATGCGCTCGACCGGCTGCCCGACCCGCACCGTGCCGCCGAGGGACCCCAGATAGCCCGCCAGGGCGTCGGTCAGAGCTCCGGCGCCACCGCGGGGGCTCGGCCATCCGGCGGCATGGCCCAACAGCTGCAGGTACCCGCCCGCGATGGCCGACCCGGATTCCTCGGCGGGCACGTCGCCGTGCAGCACGGACCCGAACAGCCAGGCTTTCGCATGCTCGCCGCGGAACAGGTCCTCCGCGAGCTGGTCGGCGGAGGTCAGCAACAGGCGCGCGAACTCCAGGGTGCCGCGCAGGCCCATCGCGGCGACCAGTCGCGCGCCGCCGGCTATCGGCGGGAACCCACCCAGGACCGTTGCGCGCACTGCGCCGAAATTCTCGAGGTAGGGGCGCGCGAACCGGGCCCAGGCCGCCCCGTCACCCGGGTGCAGGTCGTCGAGGTTGTCCGCCGTCCGTTGCAGATCGCGGTAGAGCGCGCCTGCCCGCCCGTCGGGCATCGGATGCGCCATGGCGACCTCCGGGTGGACCCAGTCCAGCCCGTGCTCGGCCAACGGCATCCGCGCGAAGACGGGTGAGGCTGCCGCGGCCGGGTAGACCGCGCTGAAGGTGTCCGACAGGAACCCGGGCAGCGTCAGTTCCTGGCTGATGACCGCGCCGCCGAGCTGGGGCTGGGCTTCCAGGACCACGACGTCGCGGCCGGCTCGGGCCAGACGGATCGCTGCGGCCAGGCCGTTGGGGCCGGATCCGATGACGAGGGCATCGACCGGTTCGGATCGACTCACGCCGACCCCGCGTCCGTCGCGCTCAGCCGGCGTGCAACCTGGATCGCGATCTGGTGCAGCATGGACTGCTCCGGGCTCTCCATCCCCCAGAACGCGTGCTGCGACCACCGGCCGACCCGGTTGTAGAGCTCGGCGAGGTGCCAGGTCATCGGGTCCCAGGTCCCCGCCGCCCGCAGGTAGGTCGTGTCGTTGTGGGAGTACAGCACCAGCCGGTTCTTCGCGTCGCCCATGAAGTGGCCCTCGTGGCACACCAGGTCGAAGCCCGCGTGGACCTCGGCGTCGACCGGGACCGGCGACGGTTCACCGGGACGATCCGAGAAGCCGCTGCGCAGCGCTGACACCCAGTCGTTGAGGGCCAACGGGTCGTCCCCGGTGACCAGATCCTGGATCGTGACGTAGCCGCGGGTGAAGACGGGTGTCCGAGGGCTGGGGAATCCGACCACCTCGATCTCGAAGGTCTGACCGTCAAGACCTCCACGTCGCAGCGGCGTGAACCGTCCGAGTTCGCTGGCGTAGTCGGGCCAGTGCTCGACCGCCAGGACGCCGGCGACGGTGGCGGTCAGGTCCGGCATCTCGACGGGTGGGTAGGTGTGCCAGATCTGCTCCGCTGCGGGCCGCTTGGGTGGTGTCAGTGCACCCACCTGCGCCTGGGCCAGGCGACGCTCGGGATCGTGCGCCTCCTTGTCCGCGACGGTCGGAAAGGCGATGCCCCAACCCCGCCGGTCCCAGTCCTGTGCGGCGTCGGGGAACCAGTCACCGAACAGCTTGGCGCCACCGTCCAGCAGCGCCTCGCGCGACAGCGTGCCGGTGCGGCCGCCGCTGCCTCGCAACCGGGCTGTTCCGAAAGCCTGGTGGAAGCGCAGGACGTCGGCCGCTCCCAGCCGCCGCGTGCCCTGCCGGCTCCAGTACGTGGTCACCACGATGAACGCCAGGCGCAGGTCGTCGAGGTCGCGGTCGGGCTGGTCCTTGGCGTAGTACGCCGCGTTCAGGAAGTCGGTGATCCACGCTGCCGCGGTCGGCGCCGCCAGCGTGGAGCCGGCCATGGCGGCGGTCCGGGTGACGGGCGCGGAGCGCAACCGGTCGGTGAGGACGGCGGCGCCGGCCCCCACAGCGGCAGCGACGAGGTGCGACAGAGCCATCGGGTGTCCTTGGTCGACGGATTTCCGGGCGGGCCCCACAGGAAAGCGCATAGCGGACCGACCTGCCGGGACCTCCCCGGTCATTCGGCCCGTTCGTCGTCCGGTGACGACGCTGCGCTGTCTACGGCCGCTGACCCTTCTGTTCGATGGTCCAGCGTCCGAAGTAGGTCACCTCGGTGGCACCTGCGTCGGCCATTGCCTCGCCGATGTCATCACGGACCTGTTCATGCTCATCGTCCGAGAGCTGGTCGGCATCCCGCACGCTGATCGACACGATCGATGCGCCCACCTCCAGCGCCTGCGAAAAGCGCTCGAGGTGGGGGGTTTCGTCCCCGAAGACGCGGCGGACGATCGCCAGCACGTCCTTCGCTGCCCCATCCCCTTCGGTGGTCACACGTTCCTGCTCCGATGGGCGGATCACGTCAACGTCGGAGGTGTGTTCCGTGGCTGTATCGGCGGCCTAAGGGACCGCGTCGGCGACGTCATGGTCGGCGGCGATCGCCACGATCCGTCCGGTCGGGTAGTCCTTGAATTGCTCGGCTACGGAGACTCTCCGTCCTCGACGTCATGACGGCACTCAAGCACGGTGTTGCGGCCCACGCACACGTGCTCGTGGCAGGGATCAGTTGGCAGGGATCGGTTTCTGAAGCGTCCGGCGTCTCTCGACGCTTGCCGACTCGTCTGGGAACGGGCGCCCTCGTCACGCTACATCCAGGGAGTCGCGCTGCCGGACGCGGGCTGACGATCACCGCGGCTGGTCGGGATCCGGTCCGTCGCCCGGCGCGTCGGCCGCCGCCAGGACGGCGCGGGTACGGCGCAGACGCTTGCCGGCGGCCATGGCCGCTACGAACCAGGTCAGTGCGCCGAGCAGTAGCCCGGCCTGCAGCCACAGGGTCGCGGAGTCGGGGTAGGTGCTGCGTCCGAAACCCCACACCGCCATCAACGCCAGCCAGCCGAGCACCGGTGCCGCCGCCAGCAACCGCCAGCGTGTGGCCAGTCGGGCGCGGGCCAGGCCAACCACGATGGTGCGCGCCTCCGGGCCGAGATCGGCGACGTCGGTGGGCCGTGTACGTGCCAGGGTCCGCCGGTCATCGAAGGGCAACGCGTGCCACCTCGATGCAGCTGGGTCGTCCCGGGGAGCGGGCGGCAGCAGCAGTCGGTCGGGCAGCCCGCGGCGGGCTCGGGCGTCGGCCATGGGGCAGCGGTGATCCTGGTCGGGGGAACTCGTCGCAGCGTAGGACGGCACGGGAGCCGGACGTCAGTAGGCTCGGTGCTCCCCGCCGGCGACCTCGTGCATCGACTGTGCGAGGAGGAGCGAAACTCGTGAGTGCAAGCATCTCTGTGCGACATGGCGACACCCGGGTCGAGCTGCAGGCCGGCGCCACGGCCATCCAGGCGCTGAAGGAGCTCGACGCCATTCGCGGCCAGATCGTCGCGGCGCTGGTCGACGGGGAGCAATGGGACCTGGACCGGCCCGTGCCGGACGGCGCGGAGGTCGCCGGCCTGTACGCGGACACGGATCAGGGCCGCGCGGTGCTGCGCCACTCGGTCGCCCACCTGATGGCGCAGGCCGTGACCGACCTGTTCCCCGACGCCAAATGGGCCATCGGCCCGCCGATCGAGGACGGCTTCTACTACGACTTCGAGGTGGCACGACCGTTCACCCCGGACGATCTGGAGGCCATCGAAGCGCGGATGCGTGAGCTGCAGCAGCAGAAGCAGCGATTCGTGCGTGAGGACATCTCGCGCGAGGACGCACTGGAGTTGTTCGCCGACCAGCCCTACAAGCGCGAGATCATCGAGCGGGTCGACACCTCCGAGGTGGAGGCGGGCAGCGACGGCGCGTCGTTCACCGTCTACCGCAACGTGCTGCCCGATGGCGACGAGGAAACGTGGGTCGACCTGTGCAAGGGGCCGCACATCCCGTCGACCGACCGGGTGCCGGCCTTCAAGCTGCTGCGGACCGCGGGCGCCTACTGGCGTGGCCGCGAGGACCAGCCCATGCTGCAGCGCATCTACGGCACCGCATGGGAGTCCAAGAAGCGCCTCACCGAACACCTGGAGATGCTGGAGGAGGCGCGCAAGCGCGACCACCGGCGGCTCGGGCGCGAGTTGGAACTGACCTATGCGCCGGAGGAGCTCGGCCCCGGGCTGTCGATCTTCCTGCCCAACGGCGCGATCGTCCGCAAGCAGATGGAGGACTGGATCCGCAACGAGACCCTCGCGCGCGGCTACGAGCCCGTCTACACCCCGCACATCGCCAAGGAAGACCTGTGGCAGATCTCGGGCCACCTCGAGAACTATGCCGAACTGATGTATCCGGGCATGGAGGTGGAGGGCGCCGCCTACCGCCTGAAGCCGATGAACTGCCCGTTCCACATCCTGGCGTTCACCTCACGCACCCGGTCGTACCGCGAGCTGCCGGTGCGGATCGCCGAGCTCGGCACGGTCTACCGCTACGAGCGGTCGGGTGTGGTCAACGGGATGCTGCGTGCCCGCGGGTTCACCCAGGACGACAGCCACATCTTCTGCCGTCCGGACCAGGTCGTCGACGAGGTCGCCGCCTGCGTCGAATTCGCCCGTGACCTGTACCGGACCTTCGGGCTCGGCGAGCCGTCGAGGGTTGCGATCTCCACCCGACCGGAGAAGTCACTGCCCGGCAACGACGAAGGCTGGGAAGCCGCCGAGCAGGCGCTGGTGGACGCGGTCGAGCGCACCGGTCTGGAGTACGAGAAGGACGCCGGCGAGGGCGCGTTCTACGGGCCGAAGATCGACATCCACGCGCGCGATGCCATCGGCCGCGAATGGCAGCTGACCACCGTGCAGATCGATTTCAACCTGCCCGAGCGGTTCGACATCTCCTACATCGGCGACGACGGCGAGAAGCACCGGCCGTTCATGGTCCACCGGGCGCTGTTCGGCTCGATCGAGCGGTTCTTCGCCGTCATGGTCGAATCGTTCAACGGTGCGTTCCCGACCTGGTTGGCGCCACAGCAGGTCCGGGTCGTGCCGGTGGCGGGGGAGTTCGACGACTACGCGGGGGCGGTGGCCGATGCCCTGCGTGCCCGCGGGGTCCGCGTCCAGGTCGATGCCTCCGACGGCACCCTGGGCGCCAAGATCCGCGATGCCCAGACCTCCAAGGTGCCCTACGCGCTGGTGGTCGGAGGCAGTGAGGCCGACGCGCGCACCGTCGCGGTGCGGCCCTACCGCGGCGATCAGCGCAAGGACGTCGCCCTGGACGACTTCGTGGCCGAGATCGCGGCGGAGATCGCCGAGCGCCGCGTCGACCAGGCGAGCTGACATCGGTCCAGTGAGGTTGGATAGGCCCGGAAGGCAGTGGCATGGCGCACGGAGCGGCTGACGACGCGGAGCACGTCGGGGACGTGGGCCGTGACGCGCGGCATGACCAGCCGGGGGTGGCCGTCGATGCGTTACAGCGCCTGTGGGCGCCGTGGCGCTACGGCTACCTGGCGGGGGACGATGTCATCGAAGGCTGCCCGTTCTGCGTGATCCCCGCACGTGATCCGGAGCGGGACCGGGAATCCCTGATCGTCGCCCGTGGGCAACACACCTTCGTGATCTTCAACGCCTATCCGTACAACCCCGGGCATCTGATGGTGATCCCGTACGACCACGTCGCCGACATCGAGGCACTGGCTGAACCGGCGGCCGCCGAGATGTGGGCGCTCGGGCGTCGGGCCGTCGGTGTCCTGAAGCAACGCGTGCATGCGCAGGGGGTGAACCTGGGCATGAACCTCGGTGCGGCCGGGGGTGCGGGCATCACCGAACACGTCCACCTGCACGCCGTGCCCCGCTGGGTGGGGGACACCAACTTCATCGCGACGGTCGGCGCGTCCCGGGTCCTGCCGCAGGCACTCGAGGAGGTGTACGACGTCGTCGCACCCGGGTTCGCGTGACGGGCGAGGTCTGACGGGCTCGGGCCCTACGGTTGTACACTTCGCACCGCGTGGCCGTCAGGCACAGTCGCGGCCGACAACCTCGAGGTGGTCGTGACCTTCCGGTCGAAGTTCCCCCAGTACGGCGATGCGCTGGCGGCGCCGATCGGTCGTGGGCTGGCACGGACCGGTGTCACGGCCAACACGATCACCACGCTCGGACTGGTGCTGACCGCGGCCGCGACGGCCGTTGTCGCGACGGGGCGGCCGGTCGTCGGGGGTTGGATCCTGGTCGCCGGCGGCCTGATGGACACGTTCGACGGGGCGGTCGCACGGGCTGCGGGCCAGGTCACGCCGTTCGGGAGCTTCTACGATTCGGTCACCGACCGGATTTCTGATGGCCTCATCCTCGGGGGAATGGCGTGGTGGCTGCGGGACCAACCCCGACTGTTCGTCCTGGTGCTGGTCGCCCTGGTCGCGGCCGAGGTCACCAGCTACGTCCGGGCCAAGGCCGAGGCGATCGACCTGGACTGCTCGGTGGGCATGATGGAGCGTGTCGAGCGCGCCGTTCTGCTGATGGCGGGATTGATCTTCAACCGCTGGCTGTTAGAGGCCGTGCTGTGGGTGCTGGCCGTCGGCGGCACCGTCACCGTCGTGCAACGCATCCACCACGTGTGGTGCCAGATCGCGCGGGACCTGCCCGAGGAGTTGATCGCGCTCACGCTCCATGACCGTGCCTGGAGTCGCGCCTTCAAACGGGCCGCCCGCAGCTTCTACGGCGAGCAGAACTACCAGGAGGCACAACGCATCGCCCAGGAGCTGGGCTCCGCCGACGGCAGCACGTCCGACCGCGGCACGGGTGGATCCAGTCCTGACGGCAAGGGCCCCGCAGGTACCCCGGCCGACGACACGGAACAGCGTCGTGAGGTCGGCGCCGACGACCGTCGGCGGTCGGGGCCATGAAGCCGGCGGCCTCGCTGGACGCGCTGCCGCCGCCGCCACCGCCCACGCTGCCGCAGCGCCTGGCGTACTGGCGCTACCTCGCGGTGTGGGAGGCGGCGGCGCGCGCTCCCGACCGGATCGCGCGTCGGTTGCCGGACCGGATCGGTCGCGCATGGCACGCCGCGGCATCGCCGCAACAGCGCAACCAGGTCCGGCGAAACCTCCGCCGCGTCGTCCCCGACGCCTCGCCCGACGACCTGCGTGACCTCGTGCGGTCGGCGTACGTGTCGTACGCCCGCTACTGGCTCGACAGCTTCCGCCTCCACACGATGGATGGGCCGGCGATCGTCCGTGACACCCCGGGCGAAGGGCTGCACCACGTCGATGCGGTCCGGGACAGCGGCCTGGGGGGCCTGTTCGCGACCGGACACCTGGGGTCCTGGGACGTCGGCGCGTTCTTCGCCGCGCAGCGCGACTGGGGCATGGTCGTGATCGCCGAGGTCGTCGAGCCGCGCCGGCTGTTCGAGCGGTTCGTCCGCTTGCGGCAGGAGGCGGGCATCGACGTCATCCCGCTGGTCAAGGGCGGGGACATGCTGGATCAGCTGGAGGCACGAGTCACCGGGCACGGCCAGCTGGCGACGCTGCTGGCCGACCGCGACCTGACGCGGAAGGGCCCGATCGTCGAGTTCTTCGGCGAGCCGTGTCGGCTGCCGCCCGGGACGGCCGCGCTCTCGCGCCGAACCGGCCGTCCCGTGACCGTCGGAGCGTTCATGACGGAGGGCGACGGCTTCCGCAGTGTCGTGCAACCTCCCATCGAGGTCGCCGACCTGTCGGTCTACGACGGCACGCAGCGCATCGCGCAGGACCTGGAACGGCTGATTCGCCGGTTCCCCGACCAGTGGCACGTCTTCGTGCGCAACTGGTTGCGGGATCGCGAACCCGATCACCCGGTGGTGGAGGCGTGGCGGACCGGGGGGGACTGGCAGGCGCTGGCTCGAGCCGAGCGCGCGGCCACGACCCGCGACGCGTCGTGATGGCGGGGCCCACGGTCGGATCGGGCCCGCTGCGGATCGCAATCGTTTCGCCGTACGACCTGGGCACGCCTGGCGGGGTCCAGGCGCACGTCGAACATCTGGCCACGGCGCTGCGCGCCCGCGGTGACGACGTGCACGTCGTCAGCCCCGCCGCCGCGGTCAGGGTGCCCTTCAACGGCTCGGTCGCGCCGATCGGACTGGGGCCGTTCGCGGCGCGACGGGTCCGCGCCGACCTCGATCGAATCGCGCCGGACGTCATCCACGTTCACGAGCCGCTCGTGCCCTGGGTCGGCCTGGCCGCGGCGACGTCCTCGATCGCTCCCGTCGTCGCCACGTTCCATGCCTGGTCCGACCGGCGCCGCGCCTACCGGCTGGCCCGTCCGGTCGGTCGCCGCGTCATCGACGGGCTGGCCGCGGCTCTGGCCGTCAGCCAGGCAGCTGCCGATTACCACGCCGATGCACTGGGCGTCCCCGTGCGGACCTTCAGGATCGTGCCCAATGGCGTCGGGGTGGCCGCCTTCGCCGACGCCACGCCGCTGCCGGGCGTGGCCGATCCGTCACGCCCCACGCTGCTGTTCGTCGGCCGTCTCGAGCCGCGCAAGGGCCTCGTGAACCTGGTGCGTGCCTTCACGCTGCTCAAGAGCCAGCATCCCGATCTGCGTCTGCTCGTCGTCGGTGAAGGCAGCGAGCGGGAGCGCTGCCAGTCGCTGCTGCCCGCCGGGTTGCGTGCGGACGTGATCTTCCTGGGCCGCCTTGCGGACGCGGACCTGCCGGGCGTGTTCGCCGCGTGCGACGTGTTCGTCTCCCCGGCGTTGGGCGGGGAGTCGTTCGGGATCGTGCTCCTGGAGGCCATGGCGGCCGGCCGCGCCGTCGTCGCATCCGACATTCCGGGATATCGCAGCGTGGTGACCGACGGCCGGCAGGGACGGCTGGTGCCTCCCGGCGATCCCGCGGCGCTGGCGGAAGCCATCGGCGCGCTGGTCGGCAACGCCTCGCTGCGCCACGCCGCCGCGGCGGAGGGACGCCGCACGGTGAGCCGCTTCGACTGGGAGGTCATCGCCGACCAGATCCGCACGTGCTACCTCGAGGTAGCTGGCCGGTAGGACGACGACGCATGGTGTCCGCGCCAACGCGCGGAGATGTTCCGAGTCGGCCGTCCGTATCCCTATCCTTCCGCCCGACCGAACGACCCGGGCTGCGTGCGTGGCCCCAGGGCACGAAGTGTTGGAGCGGATGGATGACCGTGAATCGTCGGATGCTGTGGTTGGTGCCCCTGTTGGCCGGGACGCTGTTGCTGAGCGCGTGCTCCGGGGAGGACTCGGTGGAGGCGTCCGACACCGTCGCCGACGAGGACACCGATGCGGACGGCGACCCGGACCCCGAACCCGACCCGGACCCGGAACCGGACCCGGAACCCGAGTCGGAGCCGGAACCCGAGCCGGGACCCACGTCGGTTCTCACCGGTGAGGAGGTCGACGAAGCCGTGCTCGATCGGCCGCTGCTGATCGTCAAGATCGAGAACTCGCCGCAGGCGCGCCCGCAGAGTGGCCTGGCGGCGGCGGACGTGGTCATCGAGGAGGTGGTCGAGGCCGGCGTCACGCGGTTCATGGCGATGTTCCACAGCGAGGTGCCCGACGACGTCGGCCCGGTCCGGTCGGCGCGGCCCGTCGACGCGCAGCTGGTGGCGGGGTACGGCCGGTCGGGGTTCATCTACTCCGGCGCCCGTCCGGAAGTCGTCAGCATGCTGTCCAACACCCCGACGCTGCAGATCGCGGAGGGCGGGGCGGGGTTCTACCGGCTGGGGGAGCGCTCCGCGCCGCACAACCTCTACAACCGGCTGCCCGACGCGCTGGCGGCCATCGAGGACCGGGAGCCGCAGGTCCTGGACAGCGTCGGCTGGGTGTTCGATGACCAGCTACCTGCCGGCGCCGACGCCTGCCCGACCGGGCAGGACGCCGCGTGTGATGATCCGGGGGCCGCGATCTCGATCACCATGTCCAGGAGGTACCGGACCGGCTGGGACTACGACGCCGGGGCGGGGGTCTACCGCCGGCTGCAGAACGGGGAGCCCTTCAGCGTGACGGGACCGGACACGATCGGTGCGGCCAACGTCGTCGTGCTGGAGGCCCGGCACTACCTCGGGCAGCCCAACTGCTATGGCGCGCGGTGCCCGGAGACCGACGTGCTCACCGACGGCGCGCGGGCGATCGTGCTCCGCGACGGCAACCGCTACGAGGCGACGTGGCGCAAGCCGACCGCCGGGGACGACCTCCAACTGTTCAGTACGGACGGCGGACCCTTCCCGCTCAAGCCCGGACCCACCTGGCTGCACCTCCCGTCGGCAGCGAACATGCCCGCGCCGGTCGGCTGACCCCCAGACCGGTTGACCCCCAGATCGGCTGACCCCAGGGGACCGACGGGTCCCCTCACGGCGGGCGACCCGGTGGCCTCGTGCGTTCCTGTGACGGTGGCCAGGTAGTACATTGGGGGTTCGGGCGCCCCTCGCTCGTACGACGAGCCACGCGCCCACCGCTCGATCCACGACCGTCACGACCGTCACGACCGTTCGGAGTCTTCCGGTGACCGACCAGACGACCGATCCCGCCACGCAGGCACGCACCGGGACCACCCGCGTCAAGCGTGGACTCGCGGACATGCTCAAGGGCGGCGTCATCATGGACGTGGTCGACGCCCAGCAGGCCCTCATCGCGGAGGAGGCCGGCGCCGTCGCGGTCATGGCGCTCGAGCGTGTGCCCGCCGACATCCGCAAGGACGGCGGCGTGGCGCGCATGAGCGACCCGGAGATGGTCGACGGCATCGTCGATGCCGTGTCGATCCCCGTGATGGCCAAGGCCAGGATCGGTCACTTCGTCGAGGCGCAGGTACTGCAGTCCCTGGGGGTCGACTACATCGACGAATCCGAGGTTCTGACGCCGGCCGACGAGGCGCACCACATCGACAAGTGGCAGTTCGACGTGCCCTTCGTCTGTGGCGCGACCAACCTCGGCGAAGCGCTGCGTCGCATCTCGGAAGGTGCGGCGATGATCCGCTCCAAGGGCGAAGCGGGCACCGGCAACGTCGTCGAGGCCACCCGCCACATGCGGTCGATCATCGGCGAGATCCGGCGTCTGGCCACCATGGACACCACCGAGCTGTACGCCGCGGCCAAGGAACACCGCGCACCGATCGAGCTGATCCAGGAGATCGCCGAGTCCGGCCGCCTTCCCACCGTGCTGTTCACCGCCGGCGGGATCGCGACCCCGGCCGACGCCGCGCTGATGATGCAGCTGGGGGCCGACGGCGTCTTCGTCGGCTCCGGCATCTTCAAGTCCGGCAATCCGCAGCAGCGTGCCCGCGCCATCGTGGAGGCCACCACGCACTTCGAGGACCCGCAGGTCGTCGCGAAGGTCTCGCGCGGGCTGGGCGAGGCGATGGTCGGTATCGAGATCAACACGCTGTCCGACGACCAGAAGTACGCCTCCCGCGGCTGGTGAGTAGCCGTTTCGTTGCGCCACGCTGGACCCCCGGTGAGCGGCTGAGCGGCCGTCTCCCGGATCCGGACTGGCTCCCGGACGCGCCGACCATCGGCGTGTTGGCGCTGCAGGGTGGCGTGCTGGAGCACCTGCGCGCCCTGCGTCGTTGCGGCGCGAACGCCGTGCAGGTGCGCACCGTTGATGACCTCGAACAGGTCGACGGGCTGATCATTCCCGGCGGCGAGTCGACCACGATCGGCAAGCTGCTGGCCCGGTTCGGGCTCATGGAGCCGCTGCGCGCCCGCGTCGGTGCGGGCATGCCGGCCTTCGGGACGTGTGCGGGCATGATCCTGTTGGCCGACGAGCTGGATCAGGACGTGCCGCAGCCCCTGATCGGTGGCCTGCACGTCCGGGCGCGACGCAACGCCTTCGGCCGCCAACTCGACTCCTTCGACAGCCGCATCGAGGTTGCCGGGATCGACGGGGGCCCGTTGGACGTCGCGTTCATCCGTGCCCCGCGGGTCGAGGCCGTGCTGGCGGACGACGTGGCGGTGCTGGCCGTGGTTGACGGCTATCCGGTCGTGGTC
>JBDNIX010000267.1:0-8024 GCA_041688045.1 Nitriliruptoraceae bacterium | reverse complement strand
CGGGTGGCGATGAAGTAGACGGCGGACTTGCCCCACCCGGTGCGCTGCACGACCAGGGCGCGCGCCGCGTCGTCGACCAGTACCTCGATGGCCCTGGCCTGGTCGTCGCGAAGGCGGGCATCGTCGCCGGCCAGCCGCTGCAGCAGGACCTGGGCCGCGTCGGTGGTCGAGCTCATCCGGACTCCGGTGGCGCCGTGGTGGTGGCGTCGTCAGTGGCGCCGTGAGGGTGGCGACGCGACGGTGCGGAACCGTACCCACCCCGGTCCGGGCGCGATCAGGTCGTCCGGGTCACCTTCGCCAGACCGCGAGGGGTCTCCGGGTCATTGCCGCGGGCGAGCGTCAACCGGCGGCACCACAACTGGGCCGGGACGATTCCGACGATTGGACCCAGCCAGCTGGGGACCGTGGCGGGCGTGATCAGCAGGTCGTCGGCGATGTGACCGACCTCCTCCGGCCGATCCGTGAGAACGAGCGTGCGTGCGCCGCGGGTGCGTAGGCCGTCCAGCGTTTCGATCAGTCCGGCCAGGAGGGGGCCTGCCATCGCGACGCCCAGGACGGGGAAGCCGGGTTCCACCACGGCCCGCGGCCCGTGCGCGAAGTCTGCGCTGGACGCCGGCTGCGCCAGGACGTAGGCCAATTCCTGGAGCTTGAGGGCCCATTCGTGTGCTGTCGCCAGGCCGGTGCCGCGGCCGAGGACGGCGCACCGATCGATGTCCGCCCACCGGTCGGCGACGGTCTCCACGGCCGTTTCGGTGGCGAGTGCGGTTGCGACGGCCTCCGGGAGTGCGTCCAGGTCCGCGGTGTCGTCCACCCGGGGCTCCAGGGCTGACGCCAGCAATGCCACCGCTCCGAGTTGTGCGGTGTAGGTCTTGGTGGCGGCGACGGCTCGCTCCGGGCCGGCGCCGAGCAGCAGGACCTGGTCGGCAGCCGCTGCCAGGGCGGAGCCGGGTTCGTTGGTGATCGCCAGGGTGGGTCGGTGCTGGCGACGTGCCTCCTCGACGACCGCGACCAGGTCGGGGGATGCACCCGACTGCGAGATGCCGACGACCGCGGCGCCCTGCAGGTCGGGAGACCGGGTCCCGGGGCCGAACAGCGATGGTGCTGCCAGACCGACCGTGAGCCCCGCCCGTTCGCCCCACAGGTACTGCGCGTAGCGGGCGGCGTTGTCCGACGTCCCCCGTGCGGCGATCATGACGTGGGTGGGAGCCTGGCGCCGCCAATGGTCGGCGACGTCGTCGGCGACGGTCCGTTGGTCGGCGAAGAGCCGGCCGAGCACGGCCGGTTGCTCACGGATCTCGTCGAGCAGGGTCATGGCGCGGGCTCCGTCGTTCGGGCGTGGTCGGGCGTGGTCGGGCGTGGGCACTGCGACGGGCAGGCGGCCGGGCGCGGTGGCCTCGCCGCAGACCACCGCGGCCAACGCCTCCGTCGCTGGCGGCAGCATGCCGTACGTGAAGGCCAACGTGCTGTTCTTCGACAAGAAGCCCGCACGCGAGAAGCCGTGGACCACCAAGACCTGGTTCTACGACCTGCGGACCAACCAGCACTTCACCCTGAAGCGCAACAAGATGACCGACGCCCATTTGCAGCCGTTCGTCGAGGCCTACCGGGCCGAGGACCGCACCCAGCGGGCCGCCTCGGAACGGTTCAAGTCGTTCACCTACGACGAGCTGACCGGACGCGACCAGGTCAACCTCGACCTCACCTGGCTGAAGGACGACAGCCACGCCGACGACCTGCCTGACCCTGACGTGCTCGCCGCCGAGATTATCGAAGACCTCAAGGCCGCCCTCGCCGAGTTCGAAGAGCTCGCGGACGAGCTCGAGGAAGCGACGCCGTGAGCGTGAGCCTCGTCGCGGTGCCCCGTATGCGCCCGTCCCATGACGCGCGGTGGCATCACCGGACCAGGTAGGTGTGGCCGGGCGGGTAGGGCTGCCGATCGCTGAAGGGGCCGCCGAGCTCCGCCTCCGCGTCGGTCCAGTCGGCTCCGAGTTCCCCGGTGAGCCGGGTGCGTGCTCGCCCGAGGCCCACGCGGGACGGCTTGATCCGCACGTACATGCCGCGCGGAGCGTTGCCCTTCAGCACGTCGCGCAGATCACGGAGGAGGCCCCCCGTTGCGAAGATGGGATCGTCACCAGCGCCCTCGATGGCCACGACCGTGAGGCGTGTCTGCTCGATAGCAACGAGCACCCGGCGGTCGTCGAGCATCGTGTGGATGTTCGTGACCATGACAGGGAAGGCACGCCGATGCAGTTCGTAGGCCAGGGCATGGTCCTCGAGTTCGTTGATGTCGAGCGGTGGCAGGTCCTTGATCCAGCGAAAGTCGAACTCGGGGAGCCGTCGAGCGACGTCGCGGAGGAGGGGTTCGGGGAAGTTGTGGTCCAGGGCGACGGGGGTGGCCGGGGCCATCAGCCGGCGGCGCGCACCAGCCGCTGCTCGAAGCGCACGGCTTCGCCCAGAGCGTCGGCGTCCTCGTCCGGGTAGAGCGCCGAGATCATGGCCAGGTCGTAGCCACGAGCCGCGAGAGCCGCCACCGTACGTGTGGTCAAACGCGTGCCGAGCAGGTGTGGCTCGCCCGCGCACCGGCCGGGCATGATCCGCAGGTGCGCATCCGGCTCTCGAAGGTCCGGTCCGTCCTCGAACGGCGCGAACAGGTCCAGCGCATCCCCGAGTGCGCGTTGACCGCTGACGCTCTCCAGGCGCTCGGTGTGGAAGACGTGACCGGCCGGGTCGACCGCAATCGTCGGCCGGTCGTCTCCGGGTGCTACCTCACGCCAGAGATCGTCAGAGAACCGGTCAAGCGCCGCTCGGACCTCCGCCATCGCGGTTCGCTGTGCCTCGGCCTTGTCGGATCGCAGCCATCGGACCAGGCGCAGGGTCAGCAGGTCGCCGTACGACCACAACTTCTCTCGCGACGGAGAGATGGACGGCACGACGACGCCCTGGCGCGCCCAGTCGTAGACGGTGCTGACGGGAACCCCTGGTGCGACACGAGGTCGCACACCACGAGTGAGTACACAGATTGGAGGTCGACGCGATGTCGAGTGTGTAGTTCCGGGCCAGTGTTCCGTGGCCTGTCCCCACCCGGACGTGCGTCGCTGGTAACGGCGGGGTGCGAAGCTGAAGGGTTCAAGCCCAAGGGTCCCCGTTCCATCCTGGGGGCTACAGGTGAGGGGAAGACCGGACGAACGCAAGTGAACCCCTGATGATGCGTCGTTACCCCGAGCCTCGCCGGATGGGAGCAGTAGCGGGGTGGTAGCAACCGTGCCGTTGGAAGGCGGCGGGCGGCAGCCGAGGGACGGGACCTTGGCTGTAGGAACACCGTTGTTGTCGGCGTATAGGGGGCGTCCTCCCCGGTCGTATCCCGTGTGTGTGCGGAACGTGGAAACCCCGTTGAGGTCCGCCACGCGCTTCATGGCGTGGCGGTAACCCGACCGTAAGGGAGGGCCAACTCCTCAGCGGGACAGGATGACCCAGAAGCGAATGCCGGTGCGCCGAAAGGCGACAGGAAACCGGAGACCAGGCAACACGTCGGCCTCCACCGACGCGGTCGTCGGCCAACTGGCCGGATACGGGCGCGATGCCCGGACTCGAAAGGGTGCTGACAGGGTCAGGTGAGCCAGATGACGAGGACGGTGAGGCGTGAGAACCCGAGGACAAGTTGGACGCCGCTTCGGCGGTGAACGGACCGAGGGCCGTCGCAACACTGGACGGATCGCAACGAGCCGACCGACCCTGACCGGCTTGCTTGAGCCGTGTGCGGTTCGAGCCGCAAGCACGGTTCTGAGGGGGCCGGGGCGCAGCAATGCGCCCCGGCTACCCGACCCAGGGCAGCAGCTCTCGCGGCCTCATAGGCCCCGAGGTCCAGCCTGCTGATGGCCGCCGACAAGATCGACCCTCCCGTGTCTCTGCTCCGAGGGTAAGCCGCTGTGGGGCTCGCGAGCCGGCGGACTTGCTACCGACCGTGGAGTGCCGCGGGACGCAACGGCCCCGCCTGAGCCGGGGCCGTTGCGCCACACGATCCTTTCGCTACCTACATCGGGATCTTTTCGCGAAGACCCCACGGAGCGGGTGAGGGGAATCGAACCCCCGTCACCAGCTTGGGAAGCTGGAGCTCTACCATTGAGCTACACCCGCGGAGCGCGGTGAACGTACTCGCTGCGCACGGCGGCCTGCAACGCGGCGCGGCTACGGTTGTGGCCCACGACTCGCCACCCCACCGGCGCCGGAGGCGCGCATGATCCTGTCCGATGGCACCATCCGTGAGGCGCTCGCGTCAGGGCGCATCGGCGTCGACCCGCTATTCGACGACGCGATCCAGCCCTCCAGTGTCGACGTCCGGCTGGGAAGCTCCTTCCGGGTCTTCGCCAACCATCGCTACCCCTACATCGATGTCCGTGCGGATCAGAGCGAGTTGACCGAGCTGGTGCAGGCAGGATCCGAGCCGTTCGTGCTCCACCCGGGGGAGTTCGTCCTGGGCTCGACGCTTGAGCGCATCACGTTGCCCGCGGACGTGGTCGCGCGACTGGAGGGCAAGAGCTCACTGGCTCGACTCGGCCTGGTGATCCACTCCACCGCCGGGTTCATCGACGCCGGCTTCGACGGTGACGTCACGCTCGAACTCTCCAACGTCGCCACGCTGCCGATCCTGCTGTACCCGGGGATGAAGATCGCCCAGTTCGCGTTCTTCCTCCTGGACAAGCCCGCGGAGCGTCCGTACGGCTCGCAGGCCACGGGGTCGAAGTACCAGGGCCAGAGCGGGCCCACTGCATCGAGGTATCACCTCAACCTCGTGCCGCCTCCGGACCGCACCGCGGACTGACGCGGACGTGGGCCGCGGCTACCAGGACCCGCCGCCTCCGCCGCCTCCACCGCTGCCGCCCCCACCGCCTCCGCCGCTGGACGACGGGGCCGTCGAGGTACCGCTCTGGCTGCTGCGCACGCTGGAGTAGACCGCTGCGCTGGTCCACCACGCCGCGGGATGGCTGCCGACGCGACCGCCGTCGTCCGCGGATGCGGCCAGTTCGCGCATGACGTTGCCGAACCGCTCGAACCACGAATCGGCATGGCCCAACACGATGGCGTAGGGCAGCAGGCTCACGGCCGGGTGGTGGTGGTCGATGCCCGTCTGGCCGGCTGCCCAACTCAGCTGCTCGCCCTCGACGGTTCGGATGAATTCGTCGAACGACCGCGCCTGACCGCGCGCATCGCGTCCAGCGGAGTTCAGCGGCAGACGGTGGTGGGCCCACGGCAGGCGGGCCAACAACCAGCCGGCCAGCACTGCCACGATGACCGCCACGACAGCAGGAGCCACCAATGGTGTGGCGATGACGAAGATCCACGCCAAGATCCCGGCAACGGCGAGGTAGCTCACGATCGACAGCGCGCGGAACCACCCGACGCCCATGATGCCGCTCTGGTCGTGTTCGAACCCGAACCGCTCGTACACCCCGGCGGCCCGCTCGCTGATCGGCTGCTTGGCCGCCGTGACGCGCTTGGCGACGCCGGCGTCGTACTCGCCGTCGAACACCGTCGAAGTACCGGCAGGGACTAGCTCGTCGACGAACTCGCCGTCCATCGGGGGCATGACGGTGCCGGCCGGTGGCCGCGTGACGGTGAGGATCTGCTCTTCGCGGCGCAGGATCCCCGAGGTCTCGGTCTGCGTCGCCGTGATGATCAGACCGCGTTGGTCCAGGTCGATCAGCGTGGACAGGAACAGGTCGTCTCCGTCGGTCCGTAGCAGCAGGCCCGCCAGTTCCGGTGGCCGGAAGCCGAACGGTGGCGCCGGCAGGGCAGTCGGATGCTGCCGATCGTGCAGCGCCGGGTCGGTCATGCGGTCGCGGTAGTGGTGCCAGGACGACAGTGTTTCCCACGCCAGGATCGGCAGGGCCAGGAGGATCGCCAGCAGTAGGGCCGCGGACGGGCGGTCGAGGTCCCACGGGCCGATCCCGACCGAGCCGAACAGCGGATCCGGGTCGTGAACCGGGATGTCCGTGGAGAAGGCGTCCCGGTCAAGCTGCAGACTGACGGTGGCGGACTCGCGATCCTCGAACGGGCCGACCTCGAAGCTGACGGTGTTGCCGTTGATCGACGGGTCCGTGGCACAGGACGTCGTGGTGCGGCGCGGTCCCTCGACGCAGGCAACGTCGCGAACCTCACCGGGGACCTGGACGCTGACCATCGTGGGGCCGATGTGGGTCGGCCAGCCGAAGCCGGGGACGTCGATGCGGACCTCGGCCGTGTCCGGGTCGTCGGCGAGTTCGTAGTACCAGGATGGCGCGTCGTAGCTGATGCGGTAGGGGTAGGTGCCCGGGGTGAGGAACACGCTGGGGTTGCCGATCCGGACCCGGGGGCCGAACGGTCCGCTTTCGAGCGCGAACTGCCAGGGGTCGGCCGGGTGGCCCTGATCCACCTCGAAGTTGCTGAAGGATCCGACGCTGTCGAAGGGCGCTCGTTCGAAGTCGCGGAAGATGCCCCGGCGTTCCTCCGAGAAGGTCACGTCGAGTTCCTCGGTGACGCGGGTGGCGCCGTCGGCCGCGATGGTGACCTGCTGGTCGAAGCGGTCGATGCGGAAGGCGCCGTCGCGTTGGGCGATATCGGCGACCGTGCCGACCAGCCAGGCCGCGCTGAGCGTCCCGGCGGTCGCCAGGACCGACACCGCGATCCGCCATCCGACCTTCATCGGGTCACCGCCTCATTGCTCGAGTTGGACATCGGGACGTTGGCGCGCCTGTTGGTCCTGGAGGCAGAACAAGGCGTCACGCGGGAAGCCCATGGGGCCGGCGATGATCAGGCCCGGGAGCGTGTCGGTCAGCTTGCGGTAGCGGGCCACCCGGTCGTTGGCGAAGTCCCGCGCGAACGACAGCCGGTCCTCGGTGTCGGACAGTTCGGTCTGCAGCAGCCGGAAGTTCGCGTCGGCCTTCAGGTCGGGGTAGTTCTCGGACAGCAGCAGGATCTGCCCCAGGACGGCGCCGAGGTGGTCTTCGGCAGCGCGACGTTCGATGGGGTCGGCGATCGCCAGGGCGGCTGCTCGAGCCTGCGTCACGGCGTCGAGCAGGTCACGCTCGTGGGTCGCGTAGGCCTTGACGGTGGCGACGAGGTTGGGGATCAGGTCGTGGCGGCGTTGGAGTTGCGTGTCGACCTGCGCCCACGCCTGACGCACCTTGACCTTGGCGCGGACGAGCTGGTTGTAGAGCAGCACGACGGCGACCAGCAGGAGAACGACGCCCCCCGCGACCCAGACCATGCCCCATCCTCGTGTCGGCATCCCGAAGGTGCACCCAATGACGAACGCGACGATGCTAGTGGCAGGTGGTTCCGGAGAGGGGCGAAAGGGAGCTTCCGGGAGCGGATCGGCTACGCGTCGCTCGAGTCGCTGCCCGCTCGACGCGACTGGACGACGACGAAAGTTGCGACCCCCAGGACGAGTCCCGCGACCACGACGCCGATCCATCCCAGTCTTTCGACGGCGCCATCGAGCAGCTCCCGCGAGGTCGAGGTCGGGTCGGTGAGCACCAGTGCCACGAAGGCTGCGGTCAGCAACGTGGCCGCGATGCCGATCACGCGCTGCCAGGACTGGTCGAGGCCTGCGCGCTCACGCAGGATCCGTCCGGCCTTGAGGATCCGCGTCACCCGGATGATGCGCAGCGCTCCGACGACCCGCAGCAGATGGGCCACCCGGGTCAGCCGCAACAGCTGCACCGGGCCGACGGCGAAGACCACGGCAGGGATGATCAGCAGGGCGATGAGCACGAGCAACCGGTTGCGCTTCAGCCACGCGATGCGGTGTTGCGACACCACGAACAGCACGAGTGTCTCGGCGATCAGGACGGCGCCGGACAGCGTGTTGAGGCCCTCGCCGATCGTTTCGTAGGTGCCCCCGAGGAAGGTGAGAAAGACTGCGGGCACCGATGCAAGGGCGGCGACCAGGACGGGGATCGCGATGCGATCGGCGACCACGTCCGCGCGGTCCCGGTGGCTGTCGTCTGCGCGGTTGGATGCGTCGCCCGGCGACGTGGCGGTCGCGG
>JBDNIX010000266.1:0-3415 GCA_041688045.1 Nitriliruptoraceae bacterium | reverse complement strand
GCCCGGCGCTGAAGGCCGCCTCGCCGCCGAGGACCTGGATGCTGCGGATCGGTACGCCGAACACCGGGATCCGGGCGACGCGGACACCCAGATCCTGCAAGACGAGGCGACCGTGGCGATGTCGCGCACCGGGTTCACCGCGGTGAGCGTGCCGCCGCCTGCCCCGACCCGTGACCCCGATCCGCTGCCCGAACCCGAGCCGGATCCGGCCCCTCCGATCCCACCGGTGCCCGACCCGACGCCGAGTCCTGTGCCCGACCCGACGCCGACACCGGCGCCTGACCCGACGCCGAGACCTGTGCCCGACCCGACGCCGACACCGGAGCCGGATCCCACGCCGGATCCGGCCCCTCCGATCCCACCGGTGCCCGACCCGACGCCGACACCGGATCCCACTCCCGACCCGGAGCCCGCCCCGCTGTCCGATGACAGGCAGCGCCCCACGACCGATGAGATCCGACACACGTCGACCGACGAGATCCGCCGACCGCCGACCGACGAGATCCGCCGACCGCCGACCGACGACACGGGCGGCTTGCCCCGGTTCGAGCCGTCCATGCGGCCACCGGGTGAGAACCTGGACCTGCTCACGACCACGGCCCGCCTGTCCCGCCTGATGGACGAGGTGTCGGACCGCGAGTCCGACGACGAGTCCAGCCACCCGGACTGACCGACGTACCCTGTGGGGTTCACGGGTCCAACGCCGTCCGGAGTCCTCGTGCATCGCAGGCCCTCAGCATCTCTGCTCCTCGTCGCGCTCGCAGTGCTGCTGAGCGCGTGCGGTGGCGGCAACCAGCCGTCGTCGGTGACCTGGCGAAACGTCACCCTCGACCTGCCGGACGGGTGGTACGTGTTCGAGGAGGAGGACACCCGCCTCAGCATCTCGAACCGCGACATCGGCTCGGGCGCCATCCGATCGTCGGTGGACCCGGATACCGACGCTGAGGCGGACGGCGACGACAGCGCGGAACCCCCCACCGACGTGGTCGCGATGTTCCTCACCTACGAGCCACGGACCGTCCCCGCCGACTGGCGCGACTACGCCGAGCAGCAGGACGCCACCATCGAGTCCGACGAGCAGATCCTGCTCGGCAACGACGTCCCCGCGACCCGCATCGTCTTCAGCTACGTCACCGAGGGCGTTCCCCTGCGCGAGATGGTGGTCGTGATCCCGTCTCGCAACATCGTCGCCCTGGCCCAGCCCGTGCCCTTCGCCGGCCAGCAGGACGGTCCGGAGCTGTTCCTCGACTACATCGACACCTTCATCGACGTGCTCGACACCGCCGAGTTCGGCGCGCCCGTCATCGACGAAGCCTGACCTGCAGCCCGTCAGATCTCGCCGAGTTCCCGTAGCAGCCGCTCCAGCCCGTCGCGCCAGGGCGGCAGTGGGGTCAGGCCGATGGCGCGGGCGTGCCGGTCATCGAGCACGGTCCAGCCGGGCCGGGCTGCGGGACGGTCGACCTGCGACGAGCTCTGCGGGTTCACAACCGCATCGAGGTGGCACGTCTCGACCACGGCGACGGCCAGTTCGAACCGTGACGCGTGACCGGCATTGGCGCGATGAAGCGTCCCGGACCTGCCCGACGCGGCCAGCTCGACGATCGCGCCGGCGAGGTCCCGGCTGAAGGTCGGGCACCCGTACTGATCGTCGACGACCGCCAGCTCGCCGCGCTCTCGGGCCAGCCGCAGCACGGTGGTCACGAAGTTGGCGCCGCTGGCGCCCGCGAGCCACGAGGTCCGGACGATGTGGTGCGCGGCCAGGGTCTGGCGGACCAGAACCTCCCCGGCTGCCTTGGTCCGTCCGTAGACGTTGACGGGGGCGACCGCGTCGAACTCCGTCCAGCCACGGGGCTCGGCGCGCGCAGACGGCGCCGGTCCACCCGCGGACGGCGCCGGTCCACCCGCGGACGGCGCCGGTCCACCGAACACGTAGTCCGTCGAGACGTGGACCAGCGTCGCGCCCGTTCGCTCGCAGGCCCGGGCCAGCCACCACGGTCCGAGCGCGTTGACCGCGTGCGCCCGGTCGGGATCGGCCTCGCACCCGTCGACATCGGTCCAGGCGGCCGCGTTGATGACCAGCCGGGGTCCGAGGTCCCGAATGGCGGCGGTGACTGCCACCTCGCTGCTGATGTCGAGCTGGTCCCGGGTCAGTCCGGTGACATCATGGGCCGCGTAGGCCTCCACGAGGTCGCGTCCGAGCTGGCCGCCGGCGCCCGTCACGAGCACCCGCACGGTCCGCTCCGTTCGCCGACGTCCTCACCAGCCGACAGCGTAGGCCGACCGAAGCCTGCATACGTGGCGGTTCAGGAGAACTCGGCGTTCAGCATCGTGGCGACCTGCGCCCGGGTGACCTGGTCGCCGGGGCAGAAGCGGGCGGTCGTGCAGCCGCGCACGATCCCCCGGTGCACCAGGGCACCGACGTTGTCGGCATGGATCGAGGTCACGTCGCTGAACGGGGAGGGTCGGGGTTCGAGGTGGAGCGCCCGGGCGAAGAGCGTGGCCAGCTGCTCTCGGCTGAGCAGGCGGTCGGGGGCGAAGGTCGTGGCGGTGGTGCCGGCGACGATGGCGCGGGCGGCCAGCGCCTCGGCGTAGCCGGCGGCGTCACCCGACATGTCGGTGAAACGGCTGGTGGTGGCCGGTGCGACGCCAAGCGCCTTGGCCAGCATCACCACGAAGTCGGCCCGGGTCACCGAACTGGTGGGGCAGAAGCGGGCGATGCCGCAGGAGGTTGATACGCCGGACGCGGCGGTCGCCAGGATGCCGGCCACGTGGACGCTGGTGTTGGGCACATCGCCGAACACCGTCGTCGACGGGGTACCGGCCGCGATCGTGCCCCTGGGACGACGGAAGTTCTGGGTCACCCAGACCTGGCCGTCACGGACCTCGACGCCGATGCCGATCTCCGTGAAGCGTTCGTGCATGATGTTGGCGCGGTGCCCTTCGGAGTTCATCAGGGCCCGGTGCAGTGACTCGACCGACGGGCCTCGTCCGACGTTCTCTCCGACGACCTGCCAGTTGGTGATCTGCTGCGAAAAGGTCGGGTTGTGGTGCAGCCGCGACTCCTGTGCCATGGTGATGCTGTGGTCGCGGGCGACCTCGCGCAGGTCGGTCCGGGGGGTGAGGGCGGGCAGGTTCTGCTTGGCTCGCTCGATGTTGACCAGGGCGATGAAGTCCGACTCGCGCACGGAGTCGATGGCGGCGTCAGCCGCAGGTGCGCTCGTGACCGTCTGCAGCAGGCTGAACACCAGCGCCAGGACCGTCAGAGCGGTGACACGCCGGCGCGCCGCGAACCATCCCCCGGTGAGGGGATCGGTGGCAGCCGCTCGGATCGTGGACATCGGGGCCGCCTTCGGAACCGAAAGGAGAGGAATGGAACGCCGGGTGCGCGTTCAGGGGATGTGCTTCAGGTATCGGT
>JBDNIX010000265.1:0-9295 GCA_041688045.1 Nitriliruptoraceae bacterium | reverse complement strand
TTGCAGGTGCTCACCCGTGGTGACAACCCGACGGAAATCATCACTGCGGCGGGCCATGGTGACGATGTCGACTTCGTCCTGAGGATCGTTGGAGCTTGGCATGTGCGTTCCTTTATCGCGGAGATCGGCAGTATGCGAGCGCTTCCCCTTCCGGGCCAGGGCCGATCGGCAGGTGCCCGGCACCCGGACGACCCCCCTGCAGCGGCATACTCGGGTGCCTCTCCGACAGGACCGATGGTCCCGAATACTGGGGCCATTCACCCGCTGGTGCTCCGTCCGGCATGGACTTCCCTGCGGAGAAACCTCAGTGCAACGATGCGCCAGCCAGCGTCGGCGGTACAACCCGGGAGGCGAAGGATGGAGTGTCGGTCGTGAGGGGAATCACCGCCTTTCTACCCGTCACTGGCGATCCCGTCGCACTGCATGGCGTCATGACGCGTGATCCGGGTGCCTGGCTCCCGGACAGTCGACACATCGGCGAGGACCGCTGGACGATGGTTGTTCGGGGGGCGGGTTTGACCCGGATCGTCGCGGCACGGATCGGGACACTGTGGTGGACCGGCAGCACACTGTGGCGGAGCGTGTCGTGGGAACCTTCTGACGAGGCCATCGACCCGGAGCGACTGACTCGACTGTTGCCGTCGTTGGATGGCGAGTTGGGCCTCCACGGATCGGGAGACGTCGCCTCTCTCGTGCTCGAGGGCCGCTATCAGCCGCCGGGTGGGCACCTGGGGGCGACGGTCGACGCACTGGCGCTGCACCGGGTCGCGCAGAACACGGTGGACCGATTGCTCGCGGATATTGCCGAACGTCTTTGCGAGATCGTGGAGGCCGAGGCGCCAGTCGAGGCGCCAGTCGAGGCGCCATCGAATGACGGTGACCCGTCCGCGACGGAGAGCTGACGATCATCGCACGTACCTATCGACGGCATACGGACGATCACCTGGCGGCGTAGATCTCGATCTCGACCGCACCCGTGTTGCCACCGGACGTGGAAACGGCGTCGAACCGGAACCGCTGTCCCGTCGCCGTCACCTCCGAGACAGCGAGCCCATCGGCCCCCGCCTCGAACGGCCCGAGAATCTCGTCACCGTCGACGGTGACCTCGTAGATCTCGATGATCGACGAGCCGTCGCCCATCGACCGCGACCGGAGACCGAAGCCGACAACGTCCGTCGACGTCGGGAGCTCTACCTCGATCGATGCGTCGTCGCCGTCCCCGGCGGTGGACCACTCGGTCGTCGGGTCACCGTCGATCGCGTGATCGGCGGCAAATCCCGCCGAGAACTCGGAACTGACCGCTGCGACCTCGCCGGTCGGGGCGACGTTCTCGCCCGGCAGATCGATGGCTGTAGCTGTGGGTGTCGTGAACGTGAGCACGTCACTGCGGTAGAGATTTCCGGCCGCATCCGAACCCTGTAGGACGTACTGGTACTCGGTGTCCGGTTCCAGGCCGAGCAGCGTCGGCGCGTGGTCGGTGTGGGCACCACCGTCCATGTCGTCGTCCGTGGCGATGGCCCCGAAATCGTCATCGACGCCATAGATGACGGCACAGGCCAGCGGAATCGAGGTGTCGACGGTCAGCGTCGCCGACGTCCCGGAAGGATCGGGCGTGACCACGATGCTCGAGTCGAGGACGTCGTCGATGGGCAGCACGTCCACATCGGCGGCTTCCGGGCCGTCGGAGGAGGCGCACGCCGCTAGCAGCACGGCGAGAACGGCCAGGAACGTGACGGGAGAACGCATCATGAACTCCGAGAGAGGTTGCTGAGCATTCGGTGCACATCCCGGTCAGGACGACACCACCTCGGTGTCCGGCTTGAAGGCGGCCCAGACGAACCAGAACGTGTCGTCATGTGGCACCGCCGTGAGCTCGGTACCTTCCAAGGGTCCATCCAGGCCACGGCCCCGCAGGTCGAAGGTGGATCCGCTGTTGACATCGCGAAACTGAGCGTCGGTATCAGTCGGCTGCAGGTCGACGGGCTCACCGTCGAACTCGGCAAGGAACGCCGCGGTCTGGCCGACGTCCCTGCCCTCGTCGATCGTCGTGGTATCCAGTGCCGACGCCTGACCCGGAGCCCAGACGACGGTGATCGGTCGGTCCGATACCTCGACGGTCTGCACCTGCGTCTCCGTGAGGTGATCGAGGGTGATGGCCACCGCGCCCTCGCCATCTTTCACGCCGACCACCCGCGTCATCGCCGCGAACCGGCCGTCGACATCTTCCCGGAACATGAACGGTTGACGCCCTTCGGCGTCGTAGCCGCCATACGGGTTGTCGCCGTAGGGACGGTCGTGGCCGGTCTCGCGCGACAGGATCTCGGCGTCTGGATGCAGCTCGGTCAGCTCGCCGAAACCAAAGAGCCAGGCCGGAACACGGTTCAGTGTCGCGCCGAGGAACCGCTCGCCCACGACAGCCTGCCCCTCGAACTGGGTCCAGAGGTTCACGTGCTGCCGGTCGTACATGACGAGGTTCGACCGGTAGAGCCGGCCGGACGTGCCGAAGTCCAGGACTTCCTCCCCATCGGGGCCGTCAATGGTGCGTTCGAACACCAGCCCCGAGTTGCACAGCGGGCAATAGCTCACCACGAGCGGGACGCCGCCGACGGTGTCGTTGACGATCTCGTGCCAGGTCAGGATTCCCAAGGGATAGGCGCGGACATCTCCATCGACGTCAACGACCATGACCGGGCTGTCCTCGGTCAACCACTCGGCGGCGTCATCGATCGACTCGAAAACCGGGTCATCGATCGGCGGGATGCCGTCGGGTGGAGGTCCGCCGGAAATGATCTGGTCGAGATCGATGAGCGTGGCCGGCTGGCAGTTGGCCTGCCGGAAGTGGAACTCTCCCTCTTCGCAACCGAACGACTGGGTGCGGATCGCGTCCTCCAGCGGGTCGCCCGCTTCCGTGGACACCTCCGTGTCATCGGACGCGTTCGCATCGCTTCCGGCGTCACTCTCGGTCGGTGCGGCACACGCCGCCGCGAGCAGACTGAGCAGGACGGCGGCAATCAGACTGCGGTGCATGGACATCCCTGTGCTCGGTGGCAGACCGTCATGCGTCGGGCAACACCTGGCCGTCGCCCGGTCTTCCACACCGACGGACGAGCACACCCGACGGTCATCCGTCCTCCGGCGCGGGTCGGAAGCCATTGAGCACCGTCTCGCACTGCGTATCGACGGCATCCGGATCGTCGGGCCCGTCGCAACTCAGCGACCACAGCGCCGCTGGCTCGTTGCGGGGCACGAACCACTGTCGCACGTACCGGACCTCGCCACCGAAGACATCGTCCGGCACGCGGAACGACACGGTGGAGATGCTCTGGTCCGCCCAATCGGTGGTGCCCGCCCCGACGATCTCCAGGCCCTGACCGGCTAGACCATCCGCAAGGTCGCGCGCCATGGTCTCCGGGTCGTCGAAGCTACCGCCGTCGCGGCGAGGGGTGACGTTGACCTGCCATGACAGCACGGCGTCATCGATTGTCGCCGTGTCAGCGATCACCGCACGGATGTTGCTCTGAGACCCGGCCGACTCCAACTGGGGTGACCAGAAAGCCTCCCAGGCGGTACCCGACGTCGCTTCGGACAACTCCTCGAGATCGTCCCCCGGGATCCAGCGGGTCGCGTTCGGGGGTGCGGAAACGACGAAGGCGCCGACCCGATCATCGGCGACGACATCCGTCGTCCACGTGTCGGGTACGGCCGTCCGGGCATCGGCTTCGATCTCATCGAGGCCGGCGCCACCAGCGGTGGAACAGCCGGCCAACACCACACCGCCCAGTGCGACAAGGATTCCGAACATGCGGTGCGACATGCGGTGCGGCGCGCGGGGCAAGGGACCTCCGTCGGGTCGGCGGCATCAACCTGACCAACCCGCCGGCCCGCTCGTCGCTTCCATCTCTTGCTCCCTGACGGGCCGACCGAACCGCACGGCCACGAGCACGACATGGAAGAGTTCGCCGGCCCCCACGTGTTTCCGATGCCGAACCCGTACCAACCCCGATGGAGGCACCATGCCACGCGTACCCGTCCACACCGTCGATGACGCCCCGCCGGAGAGCCAAGAGACTCTTGAGGCCCTCGGCAAGCAGGTCGGCAAGGTCATCAACATCTTCGGTGAGATGGCCCACGCCCCTGCACTTCTGAAGATGTATGCGACGACGGAGCAGTTGCTCCGAGAGGAGTCCTCGCTCGACGAGTTGACCCGACAGGCGATCCACCTCACGGTGGCCAATGTCAACGCCTGCGAGTACTGCCAGGCCGCCTACACCGGGGCCGCCAAGGGTGCGGGAGCCTCCGACGACGACGCCAAGGCCATGCGTCGCGGTGAGCTGCCGGGGGACGACAAGCTGACGGCTCTGCTCGCCGTGTCCCGCGAGATCGCCGCCAACACCGGCTACGTCGATGACACGACGTGGAAGACCGCAATCGAGTCCGGCTGGTCCGAGGCGCAGATCCTCGAAGCGTACGCCGAGGTCGTCCGCACCATCATGACCAACTACTTCAACCACCTCGTGGGTACCGACATCGACCTTCCCGAAGCGCCACCACTGGACTGACGTGATCATGCAGCGTGGGTATCTGACGGCCATCTTCGCTGTCGTTGCGGTGATCGCGGCGGCCTGCGGCAGTACGGCTTCGCCGTCTGCCGGGCCGCCCGTTCCCGACCATGTCTACGAGCGACTTGATGGCGACGCCGAATCGTTGGCCGACCGTGGGGGCGAGCCCATGGTGGTCAACTTCTTCGCCTCCTGGTGCCCACCGTGTGTCGCCGAGATGCCGGACCTCGAAACCGTGCACCGCGACCGCCAGGATGAGGTGCAGTTCGTGGGACTCAACACCCAGGACTCGGCGACAGCCGCCCGCGACCTCGTCGAGCTCACGGGGGTCACCTACGACATCGGGCTCGATCCGGACGGCGAACTCTTCCGTGCGTTCGAGGTGATCGCGATGCCGAGCACCTTCTTCGTCGATGCGGAGGGGGCGATTGTTCATCGCCATGCCGGCATCATGACGGAGTCGCAACTCCGAGACCTCATCGACGAGCATCTGACCGCACCGTGACTCGTCGGGGTAGTTCGTCCTGACCATCCAGCCGGCAACCGACGTGTCGCCGGCGCTCACGAAAGCTCTGGTGGGTCATGTCGTCGAGGGGGCGGCTGCGTAGCGTGCTGCCATGATCCCGAACGAGCCCGGAGTACCCCAGATCACTCGACCACGGCGCCCAGCCGGTCGCCGAGCAGTTCCGCACACGGATGCGCCACCGCATCGGATTGGTGGTCAACCTGCTCGGCGACGACCAGCAGGCACTGGCCCCTCAGGCTCATCGAGAACGCAAAGGACATGCTCATGGCCCGCTCCACCGTGGCTATCCGCGAAGCATGCGAAATGCTTCGTGCGGCGTCGATGCATTCCAACCACATGCTGCGCGACATCGCCGGGGACATCATCGCCGCATATTCGCGCACCGCCATGCGAACCCATCCGTAAGAGGTTGTCGACGCGAAGTCAGAGGCCTGGACGTGGGGGTTACTCGCCCCACCACCGGTGTCGTCGCGCTTGCGGAGAGCGTGGTGATGGCCTCGTTCGCCGTCAACCATGGAGAAGCGCTCGTGATGTGGAACCTCGAGAATGCCGTGTCGTTCTCACCCGTACAGTTCGACCTGATCTCAAACATCCTGACGGTCGGGTACGCCGCCCACTTCGCCGGCCTCGCGTACTTCATCCTCACCCGGAAGAATGTGGCACCGCGGTACCGCTCGATGACGACCATGTCGGTCGTCGTGATGCTGTCGGCGGCGCTGCTCCTGCTCCGCCTGGATCTGAGCTTCGGGAACGCGTTCGTCTTCGACCCGTCCAGCGGCCTCTACGTCCTCGGAGATGCGACCTATTCGCACGGCTACCGCTACCTGAACTGGCTGATCGACGTTCCGCTGCTGCTCACGCAGTCGTTCTTCGTGCTGAACATCGCGAAGAAGGACCTCTGGGGCTACCGCTTCAAGCTCGGCGGCGCGGGAGCGCTGATGGTCGTGCTCGGCTACGTCGGCCAGTTCTTCGAGGTCGTCGACCCACTCGGCGCGTTGCTGTGGTGGGGTATCGCAGCCACGATCCCGTTCATCTACTTCACCGCCATCTTCTGGCGGTTGACCGGCGAGTCGATCGGCTACCTGCCGGGTCATGCCGCGACCACGATGAAGCAGATCCGCTACCTGTTCCTGTTCTCCTGGAACCTGTACATCGTCGCGTATGTGGTGCCGATGTTCTCGATCAGCGCGAACGCGGCAGTGACACGTACCTACCTGTTCACCATCGCCGATGTCCTGTCGAAGATCATCTACGGGATCTTGCTCGGCAAGATCGCGACCGCCAGGTCGGTGGCCGAAGGCTATGAGGTGGATGGCTACGAGTAGCTCGTCGACAGCAGCGGCCCGCAGCCCGACACGCCGGTCATCGCATCTCCCGGCCGTTGATCCACGAACCGGGTCTGGCCAACGGGTCCGGCCAGGGGACTCGTGTGGAGCGGATGACGAGATTCGAACTCGCGACCTCCACCTTGGCAAGGGCCTGCAGGGGGTCCGGCAGGGTGCGCCACCATCCACCCTGATCCGGCCGAAACCCGCTCTGAACAGGGGAAACGCCCATTCTCGTCGTCCGCGGTCTCTGGCCGGTTCGTGGACGTCGTCGCGACGTTCGTTACTCAGATGTTACTCACGGACACTCGTCACCCAGCCGGGATGCCGGTAGCTGCGGCACGCCGGATCTTCCTGGCTCTAACGTGGTAGTATGCGTTAGTCAACGTTAGGAGCCGGCATGTCGGTTGCGACGCTCGAGCAGCTCGCGGACGATCGTGGCCTGACGATGGACGACATCGCCGAGGCCATCCGCGCCCTGCCCCGCCCAGGCGGTGGCCGGCTGACGGCACACGAACTGCAGGTGCTCGACGACCTCGGCATCGACCCGAACACCACCTCCCGGACCCCGCTGGCCGCCGGGGTGCTCCGCCGCCGCCAGCTCGAGCAGGCCTCGTTCACCACCGAGCAGGTCGCCTCCCTGCTTGGCCGGCAGTCCTCCCGGATCCGCCAGCGCCTCGCCGGCGCCCACCGCTCCCTGCTCGGGTTCCACCGTCGGTCCGGCCGACGCCAATGGCTGCTGCCTGCTTTCCAGTTCGAGATCGGTCTGCACGAGCACGAGGGCTGGGCCCAAGTGCTTCAGGCGCTCCCACCCGCAGACGAGACCAGCACGCTCACGCTGATCGCCTGGCTCACCGAGCCGCAGGATCACCTCGACGGCCACTCACGGGCTGAAGCGCTCGCGGGCGGCGCCGACATCGGCCCGTTGCTCGCCGAGGCCCGAAGCTTCGGTGTCCTCACGTGACCCAGCAGCTCCCGGACGTTCCCGCCCGGCTGCCAGGACTGGCTGAGGAGGACGTCACCGGCCTCCCGGCAGGGACACGGCTCGTGCGGCTCCACGACGTCGCCGGCCCGCATCCCACCGGCCATGACCAGCCCCGCTGGTTCGGGCCGCTAGCCGGCAAAGGTCGTTTCGACCACCACCCACCCGGACCGGCCCGCGACCATGCACCCCACCACGGGATCCTGTACGCCGCACTCGACGACCCCACCGGCCGGTCCCGATCCAACCCCGCAAGCGTGCTCGACGTCATCCTCGCCGAAGCCGTCCAGGCCGGCCACACGCTCCCGGTCACCGAGGGGCTCACCCTGTCCATCTGCCGCACCTCAGGCAAGCTCCACCTGCTCGACCTCCGCAGTCGGTGGAGCCAGCGCACCCGGACCGGCACCCACCTGTCCACCGCCCCGCACGAGCGCACCCAACCGTGGGCACGCGCCATCCGGACGCACTACCCGCACCTGAACGGGATCCTCTCCATCCCCACCACCGGTGGCCGAGCGCTGGCCGTCGCCCTCAACGAGACCAGCCTGCCCCACCTCGCCGGACCCATCGAGCTCTCCCGCCCTGTCCGGCACCCCCAACTGTTGCCCATCATCGGCCACACCGCACAACAGCTCGGCATCACCCTCGACCTGACGTGAGGGGGACCCACTCGAACGCCAGCGGTACCTCCCGCCGAACCACCCGCAGCGCTCCACCCGGTAGTGGGAGAGGTCCAGCAGCGGCTCGTCGTCTCCATCGAGGTCATCTGGCAGGGATCGTGACCCTGCTGGCGGGGCGGGTGACGCATCGGTCGGTCAGGTCCCCGTCGTACAGCGGTTGGCTCAGCACCTTTCGACGGACCTTGGCCAGCACCGTCCTGTCGACCTCGTCGTCGGCGAGCAGCCCCGCCGCGTCGATCCCGGCCACCGTGAGCCGTGCGACGAGATCATCGAGGTGAGCGAGCTTGGCCTGGATGTCCTCGCCGAGGTAGCCGGCAGGGTGGTCGTCGAGCGCCGCGGCGACACCAGTGAGGTCACCATCGTGATCGATGACGGCCACGAGTGCGTACCAGCGGTCCCAGTGCGACCACGGCTGCCCGGCGTGACCCTCGCACCGTCCGGGTCACGTACCGCTCCCGGCCGGTCGCGCCATCCACCCCCCGCGTAGACCCGCAGCTCCCACCGGCCCCGACCCCGCTTCCGGAAAGATCCGGACGCCATCGTCAACCGCCCGGCCGAAAGGCCCAGGGGCGAACCATGGGCAACTTCTGGGCACGACCACCCACCGAAGCAAACACCCCCGAGCAGCGAAAAGCCAGCAGAACGCGACGATCCGGCCACCAGGGTCGGATCAGACGCAGAGCGGATGACGAGATTCGAACTCGCGACCTCCACCTTGGCAAGGTGGCGCTCTAGCCAACTGAGCTACATCCGCGCGCAGCGGCGCACGGTAACCGGTCCACGCAGGGGCGGCAAACTGCCGAACGAACCGACGGACAGACCCCGTCTGGTCCCGTCTTCCACGTGGCGGGCCCTACCCGGCATGGGGGAAGCTGGCACCGGCCCTTACCCACGCCTCGGAGCCGACCTTGGACCTACCCGCCCTGGTCCCCGACCGGCCCGCACGGGTAGCGGTGACGGCCGCCTTCCTCGTCAACGGGCTGGCGCTGGGGTCGTTCCTGGTGCGGATTCCCGACATCCGCGATCAGTTGGGCCTGCGCGAGGCGACGGTCGGGGTGGTGCTGTCGGCCTTGGCGGTCAGCGTGCTGTTCGGGTTGCTCCTGGCCGGGCGGATCGTCGGACCGTTCGGCAGCCGGGTCATCACGATCGGTGGGGGCGTCCTGGCGGTGATCATGCTGGTCCTGGCCGGCTTTGCGCCCAACCGGCTGGCGTTGATGGCGGCG
>JBDNIX010000028.1:0-3299 GCA_041688045.1 Nitriliruptoraceae bacterium | reverse complement strand
TCCATCATTGATCAGGCGGTTCCTCGGCCAGTTCCGCAGCCTGCTGATCCTCGTACTGGTCGGGGCAGCTGCGTTGTCGGCCGTGGTCGGTGAACTCAAGGACGCGCTGGTCGTCGCCGGGGTGCTGTTGCTCAACGCGGTGCTGGGAACCGTGCAGGAGGCTAGGGCCGAGAACAGCGTCCGCGCGCTACAGGGCATGCTGCCACCCCGCGCCCGTGTCCGTCGTGAAGGTCGGATCCGCGACCTCACGGCCGGTGAGCTGGTCGCCGGGGACGTTGTCCTCCTGGAGGCGGGTGACCGCGTTCCCGTCGACGGTCGGGTGATCGATGCGGCCGGGCTGACCACCGACGAATCCTCACTCACCGGGGAGACGACCCCGTCGACCAAGCAGGTCGACGCTTCGCTGCCCGTGGACGTCGCGGTCGGCGACCAGTCCACCATGACATGGATGAATACCACCGTGGTGCGCGGCCGCGGGGAACTGCTCGTCACCGCGACCGGGATGAGCACCCGGATTGGGCAGGTCGCCCGGATGCTGTGGGAGACCGAGGAGCGGCGCACGCCGTTGCAGCGACAGATCGACCAGCTCGGGCGACGCCTGGCAATGGTCGCCGGCGTGGCGGTCGCGGCCGTCTTCGCCGTGGCCATGATTCGCGGCGACACGCTGGCCCAGGCCGCACTCGACGCCATCGCGCTGGCGATTGCGGCGATCCCCGAAGGCCTCCCCGCGGTCGTGACGGTGACACTGGCCCTTGGGACGGCGGCCATGGCGCGACAGCGCGCCATCGTGAAGCGGTTGAGTTCCGTGGAGACACTGGGGTCCACGCAGGTCATCTGCACGGACAAGACGGGCACGCTCACCCGCAACCAGATGACGGTCCGCGTGTTCGTGTGGCAGGGCCGGCGGCATGAGGTGACCGGCGAGGGCTACGGCGCGACGGACGAGATTGCTCCGCCGGCAAACGGTTGGGACGCGGCACTCGAAGCGATGGTGCTGTGCAACGAGGCCGATCTGCGGGATGACACGGTGGTCGGCGATCCGACCGAGGGCGCCCCCGACGTGGTGCTGCAGTACTGCACGCAGGAGTCAACACCGACGGGCAACTCACCACTGACCTCGACCGCAGCGCTGCACGACGCGGTCACGGAGCTCGGCGACGAGGGACTTCGGACGCTCGCTATCGCGACCCGGCACCTCCCGGACCTGCCACCAGAGGACGTCGCGGACGCCGGGGATCTCTTGAACGAACTGACCTTCGAGGTCCTCGTCGGAATCGTCGATCCGCCGCGGCCCGGGGTCGTGGATGCCATTGCTCTGGCGCACCAGGCCGGCATCCGCATCATGATGGTCACCGGCGACCACCCCGCCACCGCGGCGTCGATCGCCCGTGAGGTGGGGATCCCCGGGGATGTTCTCACCGGGGCGGATCTCGACCACCTCGACGATGACGAGTTGGCCGAGCGCATCGGTCGATTGGGAGTCTGCGCACGGGTCGCGCCCGACCACAAGGTGCGGTTGGTCACGTCCCTGCAGTCAGCAGGTCTGACGACCGCGATGACCGGAGACGGTGTGAACGACGCGGCAGCGCTGAAGCGTGCCGACATCGGCGTGGCGATGGGTAGTGCCGGGACCGAGGTCACCAAGGAGGCCGGCGACCTGGTGCTGGCTGATGACAACTTCGCGACGATCATCGCGATCCGGAGGCACCGATCCTCGATACCGCCTGCCTCCGCCGGTTGCTGCTGTCGGGGGTCGTCATGGCCGCGGGGACGCTGACGGTGTTCAATTGGGCGCTCCAGACCCGTCCGGACGACGATGCAGCGTTCGCAACCACCCTGGCCTTCACCACGTTCGTGTTCTTCCAGTTCGTGAACGCCGTGAACGCCCGTGTCGAGCACACCACGGTGTTCTCGCGGCACACGCTGCGCAACGACAAACTCTGGGCGGCTCTGGGCGGTGTGCTGCACCCTGCAGCTGGCTGCGGTCCAGATCCCGGCGATAGGGGGCTTCGTCGACGTCGTGCCGCTGGGCTGGGAGCACTGGGTGCTGGCCGCCGTGACCGCCAGCAGCCTGCTGGTGGTGGACGAGGTCCGCAAGGCGCTGCCCTGGCCGGTACGACAGTCGCTGCACGCGGGGAGGCCCGGTGACCACTGAATCCGAGGGCCCGCGGGGCCACCTTGCCCTGCTGTCCCTGGGTGCGCTCGGCATCGTGTACGGCGACATCGGCACGAGCCCGCTCTACGCGTTCCGGGAAGCCATCCATGCGACCGGTGGCCAGGCCGCGGACCAAGCCGGCGTGCTCGGGCTCCTGTCGATGGTCTTCTGGGCACTGCTGATCGTCGTGACGATCAAGTACATGGTGGTCGTCATGCGGGCCGACAACCACGGCGAAGGCGGCATTCTCGCCCTGACCGCGCTGATCCTGCCATCGAGCCCGTCACCGGCCCGTCGCCGGCAGGTACTGATCTGGTTCGGTCTGTTCGGCACGGCATTGTTGTACGGCGACGGCATCATCACGCCCGCCATCTCCGTGTTGGCCGCGGTCGAGGGGCTGGAGGTGGCCGCCCCGAGTCTCGGGCCGTGGGTCGTACCGATCGCCATCGCGATCCTGATCGGCCTGTTCGCCGTCCAGCACGTCGGCACGGCCCGCGTCGGGGCGGTCTTCGGGCCGGTCATGATCACGTGGTTCGCCACCCTGGGCGTACTGGGCCTACGACAGCTGATCCGTGATCCCTCGGTCGTGGTGGCCGTGAACCCCGCCTATGCGGTCCGGTTCGCTGCAGAGCGACCGGGCACCGCGTTCCTCGCGCTCGGTGGTGTCTTCCTGGTGGTGACGGGCGCAGAGGCCCTCTATGCGGATATGGGCCACTTCGGGAAGCGGCCCATCCAACTGGGGTGGTTCACGATCGTGCTTCCCGCCCTGCTCCTCAACTACTTCGGGCAGGGCGCACTGCTCGTCGCCGATCCCGCTGCGGCAGCCAACCCGTTCTTCCTCATGGCGCCCACATGGGCCCTCCTGCCCCTGGTGATCCTGGCCACGATGGCCACCGTGATCGCATCACAGGCGCTGATCTCCGGCGCATTCTCGCTCACCATGCAAGCCGTTCAGCTCGGCTACCTCCCCCGCGTCAAGATCCAGCACACCTCCCCACGGGAGTTCGGCCAGGTCTACCTCCCCGCCGTCAATCTGGCGTTGATGACGGCCTGCATCGGCCTGGTGCTGGCGTTCCGCAGCTCCACGAACCTGGCGGCGGCCTACGGCGTGGCAGTCACCTCGACGATGGTCATCACGACGCTG
>JBDNIX010000264.1:0-9127 GCA_041688045.1 Nitriliruptoraceae bacterium | reverse complement strand
GGTCAACCGCGAGCTCTCGACCGCGTGCTCGTCACGTGCCCCTGCCGCCGACGCGAGAATGGCCGCCACCCACGGCTCCAACCGGTCCGCCCGCACCAGGACGTCGCCGATCTGTTCCAGGTGCGACGATCCGGCCGACTGGTGGGCTGTGGTCCGTGCGTGCTCGCCCACGATGGCCGCCACATCCTCGACAGCCCGGATCCCCCCGTGCGCGTCGACCAGCGCGCGGGCGCGCTCGACCGGATCCTCGGTCGCCGCCAACTCCTCCAGGACCAGTGCATGGGTGAGGCGTCGCTCGGTGCCCCGTTGCCGGGGCGCGGGGGCCGGGTCCAGGATCGTGCCACCCCCGGCGGTCCGGTGTCGTCCGGCGTCGCGGATGATGAACCGGTCCCCGGCCCGCACCGGCAGGGGCCGATCCAGCTCCAGGCGCACCGGGCCCCGGTCGCCGGGCTGGAGGTCCTCGAGCAGCGGGAAGACCTGGACACCCGCGACGGCGGTTCCCACGTGCAGATGCCAGGCGCCGCGCCGCCCGATCGAGGCATGGGGTAGTGCGGTGAGCTCGGCGTCCAGGGCGGTGGCCGCGGACGACCCGGAGGGGTGTCGACCGACGAGGGCGTCTCCGCGCGTGGCGTCGTCCTGGCTGATGCCCGTGAGGTTGACGGCAACCCGCATCGCCGCGTCCGCCGCGTCGACGGGGCGTTCCAGGGATTGCAGACCACGGATCCGGCCCGTCGTGCCCTGCGGGGCGATCCGGATGTCCTGTCAGACGCTCAGTCGACCCGATTCGAGCATGCCGGTGACCACGGTCCCGGCGCCGGTGACGGTGAAGACACGATCGATCCACAGTCGGGTGGCGGCCGGCGGGGCCGGTGCGCCCCGTGCCCGGTCGCGCAGCCGGTCGGCGATCACCCCGCGGAGATGCTCGGTTCCCTGCTGGTGGAGCGCATCGACGGTCACGACCGGTGCACCGTCCAACGACGTTTCGGCCAGCCGCTGCCGGACGTCCTGCGCGACCTCGGCGGCCCGGTCCGGACCGGCCAGGTCCGCCTTGGTCACGACCGCTGCGACGCACCAGCGCCCGAGGAGATCCAGGATCTCAAGGTGCTCCTGCGACTGCGCCGACCAGCCGTCGTCCGCGGCGACCACGAACAGGATCTGGTCCACGACCCCCACGCCGCACAGCATGTTCGGCAGGAAGTCGTCGTGGCCGGGGACGTCCACGAAGGCGACGGTGAGCGGATTCTCCCCGTCGGCCCCGTCGGCCACGTCGGTCCACACGAACCCCAGGTCGATGGTCAGTCCCCGCTGCTGCTCCTCGACCCAGCGGTCGGGCTCCATGGCGGTGAGGGCGCGCAGCAGTGCGCTCTTGCCGTGGTCGACGTGCCCCGCGGTCGCGATGACCTGCATCGGCGCAGCAGTGTTGATCTGTGCTGCCGCCATCACGCCGTCCCCGTCGTCGCGTCCGTTGCGGCGCGCAGCTGTCGGCCCAGATCCTCGTCGAGGTCGGCGGGAACCGATCGCAGATCGACGACGACCCGGTCGTCCACGATCCGGGTGACCACCGGCGGCTCGCCGGTCCGTAGCCGCTGGGCCAGGGGATCGGCGGGTCCCGGGAGAGCCACCCCCCAGGACGGCAGCCGTCCACCAGGTGTCGAGCCTCCCCCGAGCACCGCGTCGGTGGTGATGGCTTCACCGCCGCACGCCTCTGCCAGTCGCTCGGCCCGGCGGCGCAGATCGTCGGTGTCGACCATGGTCATCGCCCAGACCGGCAGCTCGTCGCGGGCGTCTCGTCCGTACGCTTGAAGCGTCGCCTCCAGCGCCGCGAGCCGTAGCTTGTCCAGTCGCAGCGCGCGCGTCAATGGGGCCCGACGAAACCGGTCGATGAGGTCGTGGCGGCCGACCAGGGCGCCCGCCTGCGGACCGCCCAGGAGCTTGTCCCCGGAGAAGATCACGACATCCGCGCCATCCGCCACGGCGTCGGCGGCGACCGGTTCGTCCCGTGCCGCAGCGTGTGCCTGCAACAGCCCTGATCCGATGTCGTCGACGAACGGGACGTCCGCTGCCCGGGCCACCTCGGCGATCCCGGCCGTGGGCGGCCGATGGACGAACCCGTCGATCCGGAAGTTACTGGGATGCACGCGCAGGATCGCTCCCGTGTCCGGCCCGACGGCACGGCGGTAGTCGTCGAGGTACGTGCGGTTGGTGGTTCCGACCTCGCGCAGCACGCAGCCGGCGGCCTCCATGATGTCCGGAAGCCGGAACGATCCGCCGATCTCCACCAGCTCACCCCGACTGATGATGACCTCGCGGCCACGTCCCAGCACGCTCAACGCCAGCACCAGGGCAGCCGCACCGTTGTTCACGGCCAGCGCCGCCTCCGCGCCGGTCAAGCGGGCCAGCGCATCGTGGACCACGGAACCCCTTCCGCCCCGACCTCCGTCGGAAAGATCCACCTCGAGGTTGGTGGGCCCGGCCGCGGCGGCGACTGCCGCCAGCGCCGCCTGGGACAGCGGGGCGCGACCGAGGTTGGTGTGCAGGAGTACGCCGGTGGCGTTGATCACCGGACGCAGGCGGCGGTGCGACCGGGCGTCGATCAGGGCGATCGCCTCCGTGATGAGCTGCTCGGACGTCGGCACGTCCGCGCCGGCGACGACCGCGGCGCGTGCCGCGTCCAGGACGTGACGGAGTGCCGCCACCATCGTGTCGTGGCCGGACGTGCGGACCGCCGCCGCGACCGTCGGGGCCTCCAACAGGGCGGTCAGCCCGGGAAGCTGGGCGCGCAAGTCGCTCATCGTGTCTCACCCATCGATGCGGATGGTGCCGGCTGCGCCGTCGGTCACCCGGCCGATGACGGCGGCGTCGTGTCCGCTGTCGCGAAGCCGGTCGACCGCGGCCCGTGCGGCGTCGTCACTGCAGGCGAACAGCAGCCCACCGGATGTCTGGGCATCGGCCAGGAGCAGTCGGGTCGTGGCCTCCACAGGGCCTTCGAGGTAGCGGTCCGCCTGGTCGGCATTCCGCTGCGACCCACCGGGCACGAACCCGTCCGCGAGCAGCCCCCGGACCCCCGGCAGGATCGGCACGTCCGCGGCCGTCAGCGTCGCTCCGACACCGCTGGCCGAGGTCAGCCGGTTGAGATGACCGAGGAGGCCGAAGCCGGTGACATCTGTGGCTGCGGTCGCACCCGCTGCCAGTGCTGCCACTGCGGCGTCCCTGTTGAGGCGCGTCATCGAGCGAACCGCGGCGGGGTAGGCCGAGGCCAGGTCGCCGCCCGTGTCCGGCCCCAGCGGCTCCGAGCGTTTCACCGCGGTCGTGACGATTCCCGTGCCGAGCGGTTTGGTGAGCACCAACGCCTGGCCCGGCTGGGCACCGGCGTTGGTGAGGACGGCTGCTTCCGTGGTGTCACCGATCACGACCTGGCCGAACAGCGGCTCGGCGCTGTCGATGGAGTGGCCGCCGGCGATGAGGTAGCCGGCCTCGACGGCGATCTCGACCGCACCGTTGAGTACCTCGCTGAGCAGCTCGAAGGGCAGGTCGCGGGGCCAGCCGACGAGGTTGAGGGCGAACCTGGGGGTCGCGCCCATCGCGTAGATGTCGCTGACCGCGTTGGCTGCGGCGATCCGTCCCCAATCGGCCGGGTCGTCCACCAGCGGTGTGAAGAAGTCGGTGGTGGCGACCAGGACGCGCCCATCCGGCTGGCGGAACACGGCCGCGTCGTCCCCGGTCTGCGGGCCGACGAGCAGGTCGGGGTGCCCGGGGAAGCTGACGCCGTCCAGGATGCGGGTCAGTTCGTCCAGGCTCAGCTTGCAGGCGCAGCCCGCCCCGTGACTCAGCGACGTCAGTCGCGGTGCGGCGGGACCGGAGGCCGTGGTCGGATCGGGCATGGCTACCTCGAGGTGGCAGGGGGGCGGGGACGAAGAGGCCGTTCGGCGGCGGGGATGGTCGTGGTCGTCGAGGCCGCAGGCGGCCCGCTACCGTCGCGGGCGCAGCATGTCTTCTGGGAGGTGTCCGGACGCCTGGTGGGTCCCCCGGTCTTCAACACCGGTGAGGGGTTCCAACGAACCCCTGGCGGGTTCGATTCCCGTCCACCTCCGCCGTGTGGCGGGTGGTCGCGTGTCGCCGTCGCAGGCGACGTGGCAGCCGCAGGCGACGTGGCAGCCGCTGTCGCCGTCGCAGCCGCTGTCGCCGTCGCAGCCGAACCCGTCAGAGGCGCTCGACGGACTCCGGCTTGTCCGCATCGACCAGCAGGCTGAGTGCTGCCTCGACGACCGTGCGCTGCCGGTCCCGGTCGTTGGCCGGGCCGACCGTGCGGCCCATCAGGTGCGGAGTGATCACCACGCGCGGCACGCGCAACCGCCCGGCGATGTGGGTGAAGGCCTCCACGAAGATCGACACGGTTGGGATGCCGGCGGCTTCCAGTGCCCGTGCGACGAGTCCGACCGACCCGTGGCAGACCGGTCAGGTGGCGACGAGTAGGCACCCGTCCACCTCCTCCGCGACGAACTGCTGTGCCCAGGCATCCGCGACCTCCTTCTTCAACCGCGACTGCGAGGTGGCACCGGTGAAGGCGTAGTGCGTGTCGGCCAGACCGACCCGTCCCTCGGCCGCCAGGTCCCGCAGAACCGCCAGGGGGAACACGGTGCCGGGGTCGCGTTGGGCGGTGGTCGCGTCGTAGCCGGGGTGCCGGGCCGTGAGTTGGCTGTCCGTCGTGTCCGTGGGGATCGCGGACAACGTGGGCACACCTCGGAGGAACTCCTTGATCAGGGACAGCGACTCGGCCTGTGTCGGCCCGTCGGACCCCATCGGGTCGTCGTCGCGCCGAAACACCCCGCCGGCGGACAGCAGCAGCAGCCTGGCGTCGGCCAGGTCACCGCGAAATGGTGTGAAGGGCGCATCGTCGACCTGGGGTTCGGCCGAGTCGGCATAGGCCGCCACCTGCGCCTGCTGAACGCGGTCGTGGAGGGCTCGGAGATCGCCCGTGTCCAGCGCCGTACCCACCTCGCCGAGGATGTCGGCGACCACGTCGGCGGCTTGCGCGTCGCTTAGCGTCGCAAGCTTGGCGAGAAATTTGTACTGCATGTCGGCGTGCTCGCCGTAGTAGAACGATTCGCGGAACGCACGGAACGTCAGCGGCTCGGCCGTCGGGTCCTGCGGGTCCGTCACACGGTCCTCCTGTTGGCCCTGGTCCTCCTGTTGACACCGACCGTAGCCCGTCGCGGGATGGAAGCGAGTGGTCCACTCTGGTGTTGGCTGTGACAACGGCGGTTCGCCGTCGCCTCATCGATCATCCCAACCCCGGAGGATCCGGATGTCATCCACCTACGACGTCATTATCATCGGAGCCGGCCCCGCCGGCGAGAACGCGGCGGACTACGCCACCCAGCGTGGCCTGTCCACCGCGATCATCGAAGCCGAACTGGTGGGTGGTGAGTGCAGCTATTGGGGGTGCATGCCCTCCAAGGCGCTTCTGCGCGCGAGCGAGGCGCTGGCCGCCGCCCGGCGGGTTCCAGCGGCTGCATCTGCGGTGACCGGCGACGTCGACGTCGAGGCAGCACTCAGCAGCAGGGACGCGTTCACCTCAGAATGGCAGGACGATGGCCAGGTCTCGTGGCTGGAGTCGGCGGGCATCGATCTGATCCGTGGGCACGGTCGCTTGGTGGGGGAGAAGGTCGTCGAGGTCACCGGCTCTGACGGCGCCGTGACCCGGTTGGAGGCGGCCCGTGGCGTGGTGATCGCCGTGGGCTCGCGCGCTTCGGCACCACCGATCGACGGGCTCAAGGACACCGTGACCTGGGACAACCGCGACATCACCGAGGCCAAGGAGATCCCCAACCGGCTGCTCGTCCTGGGTGGCGGGGTGATCGGGGTCGAAATGGCGCAGGCCTTCTGGCGGCTCGGTGCCGACGAGGTCACGATCATCGAGGCGATGGATCAGTTGCTGGGCCGCGAGGAACCCTTCGTGAGTGACGAGCTCCGGAACGCGCTGGAAGCCGAAGGCCTGCAGGTCGAGCTCGGAGCACGGGCGGAGAAGGTCACGCGCGACGGCACCGACGGGCCGGTCACGGTCGTGCTCGGCGACGGCCGCGAGCTCACCGGCGATGAGCTGCTGGTCGCCGTCGGCCGCCGCGCGCCGACCGACGACCTGGGGCTCGGCTCCGTCGGGGTCGAACCCGGTAAGGGTGGTTTCATCACCGTCGACGATCACCTGCGGGTTGGCGACCATGACTGGCTGTACGCCATCGGCGACGCCAACGGCAGGGCGCTGCTGACCCATCAGGGCAAGTACCAGGGTCGGCTGGTGGGGGATGCGCTCGCCGGTATCGACGTCGACAGCGCATGGGCGGATGACCGCGCCGTCCCTCGGGTGATCTACACCGATCCGCAGGTCGCCGCGGTCGGCCTGACCGCGACGCAGGCACGGGACGTCGGTCATGATCCCCTGGTGGTGAGCTACAACGTCGGGCACACCGCCGGTGGCGCGCTGCTGGGCAAGGGCACCGACGGGACCGCCCAGCTGGTCATCGATCGGACGCGACGAACGATCCTCGGTGCCACCTTCGTGGGACCGGGCGTCGGCGAGATGCTCCACGCCGCGACCATCGCGGTGGTCAGCGGGATCACGGTCGAGCAGCTGTGGCATGCGGTTCCGGCGTTCCCCACCGTGTCCGAGGTATGGCTGCGGCTCCTGGAAGAAGTGCGCGCCGCGGACCTGCAGGCATGAGGCGCGGCGCGGGAAGTAGCCTCTGGACCCAGCACCCTGGGGAGATTCTTCGATGGCACTGATGGTAGGCACCGGACCCTTCGGTCGACGCCCGGCAGGCACGTTCAACTTCACGGTCGATGCGCCCGCCCACCAGCTCTACCTCGAGCCCACACCTCGGCGGATCCGTATCGTCGTCGGCGGCGAGGTCGTCGCGGACAGCAGCCGGGCCATGCTGCTGCACGAAACGGGGCTGATGCCGGTCTACTACCTCCCCGTCGAGGATCTGCGTCAGGACCTGCTCGAGGCCACGGACCACCACACGCACTGTCCCTTCAAGGGAGACGCGTCGTACTGGACCGTCCGTGCCGGCGGGCAGACCCGCGAGCATGCGGTGTGGTCGTATCCGAAGCCCATCGACGGGGCGCCGCCGCTGCGTGGGCTGATGGCCTTCGACACAGCCTCGATCGACGCATGGTTCGAGGAGACCGAGGAGATTCGCGTCCATCCGCGGGATCCCTACCACCGCGTCGATGCAGTGCCGAGTGACCGGCACGTGATCGTGCGCGTCGGGGACCGGGTGATCGCCGAGAGCCGGCGACCGACGATGGTGTTCGAAACCGGACTACCGGCGCGGACCTACCTGCCCGAGGAGGACGTCGATCGCGACCGGCTGGAAGCGTCCGACACCGTGACGGCCTGCCCCTACAAGGGCACGACCTCGCGGTACTACTCGATCCGGACCGATGACGGGCTCGTCGAAGACGCGGTGTGGGTCTACGACGAGCCACGGGACGAGGTCTCGACTGTGGCGGGTCTGTTCGCCTTCTACGATGACAAGGTCACCATCGACCACGACGTCACGCGGTTCGCCGCGCCGGGGGCGTGATCCGCACGCGACCGGCGGTCGATCAGGAGCGGCCGAAGCGCCGCAGCCGAAGCGAATTGGTGACCACACTGACGCTGGAGAAGGCCATGGCTGCTCCTGCGATCATCGGGTTGAGCAGGCCGAGGGCCGCGACCGGGATGGCCGCACTGTTGTAGGCGAAGGCCCAGAACAGGTTCTGGGTGATGGTTCGGTGCGTCCTTCGGGACAGCCCGATGGCGGTCGCGACGCCGGCCAGATCGCCGCGCATCAGCGTGAGATCGCTGGATTCGATCGCGACGTCCGTGCCCGTTCCGATCGCGATGCCCAGATCCGCCTGGACCAGCGCCGGGGCGTCGTTGACCCCGTCGCCGACCATCGCCACGATCTTGCCGGCGTCCTGCAGGCGCTTGACCTCTGCCTGCTTGTCCTCGGGCAGGACCTCCGCCAGGACCCGGTCGATACCCACCGACTCGGCGATCGCCTGCGCGGTGCGGTGGTTGTCGCCGGTGATCATCGCGACCTCCAACCCCAGATCGTGTAGCCGGGCGATCGCCTCCTTCGCGCCGTCCTTGAGGGTGTCGGCGACGGCCAGCACGCCACGCACCTCGCCATCCCATCCCGCGAAGACCGCGGTCCGGCCCTGGGATTCGCAGGCCAGCGCGGCCTCTTCCAGGGAATCGGGCAGGAGGTGACCCGTGTCGGCCATCAGCTTGCGACGCCCGACGACGATGTCCGACCCGTCGAGGCGCGCGCGGACGCCGCGGCCAGCCATGGCGTCGAAGCCCTCGACCGCGGAAAGCTGCGTCCCCAGCCGGTCCCGCGCCCCGGCGGCGATTGCCTGTCCGACGGGATGCTCGGAGTCGGCCTCGACTGCGCCGACCCGTCGGAGGAGTGTCGCTTCGTCGGTGTCGCCCGTGACGACGTCGGTGAGGGTCATCTCACCCTTCGTCAGCGTTCCGGTCTTGTCGAAAATGACCGTGTGGATGGTGCGGGTGCGCTCCAACACGTCCATCGACTTGATGAGGATGCCCAGCTGCGCGCCTCGACCCGTGCCGGTCATCGTGGCCATCGGTGTCGCCAGGCCGAGGGCGCACGGGCACGCGATGATGAGCACCGCGACGGCGGCCAGCATCGCCTGGGCGGTGTCGCCACCGATGAGGGCCCACCCGGCGAACGTGGCGATGGCGATCGCGATGACCGTCGGAACGAACACCGCCGAGACCCGGTCGGCCAGGCGCTGCATCCCCGACTTTCCCGCCTGCGCCTCCTCGACCATCCGGACGATCTGGGCCAGCGCGGTGTCCGCACCCACGGCCGTGGCCCGTATGGTCAGGGCTCCGGAGGTGTTGATGGTTGCCCCGGCGACGGTCGCGCCGGTCGACTTGTCCACCGGGACCGATTCGCCGGTGAGCATGGATTCGTCGACGGCCGAGTAGCCGTCGACCACCTCGCCGTCGACGGGCACCTTCTCCCCGGGCCGGATCCGGAGCAGGTCGCCGACCTGGACGTCTTCGACGGGGACCAGTTGTTCCTGGCCGTCCCGCAGCACCCGGGCTTCCTTG
>JBDNIX010000263.1:0-6010 GCA_041688045.1 Nitriliruptoraceae bacterium | reverse complement strand
TGATCCCGCTCGGTGGACGCCCCCGATGGCGGGTCTACCTCACCGCCATGTGGGCCCGACGCGAGTTCACGGTCAACCTCGCATCCGGTCAGCTGCGCGGCCAGAACATGGACACGCTGCTGGGCAACTTCTGGCAGCTGATCAACCCGATCCTGCTGATCGCCGTCTACTACTTCGTGTTCGGCGTGCTGCTGGGCAACCTCGGCGGCGGGGAGGGACTACCCGACTGGCGACCCCAGAACTACATCGGGTTCCTGTCCATCGGCGTGTTCATCTACAGCTACCAGCAGCGCTCCATCACGGGGGGCGCGTCGTCGATCGTGGGCAACCTCGGGCTGATCCGGTCCCTGCAGTTCCCGCGCGCCGTCCTGCCCGCCAGCACCGTGATCCGGGAGGTGCTGGGGTTCGGATCGTCGTTCATGGTGATGGCCGCGGTGATGCTGCTCAGCGGTGAGGGCATCACGTGGTCCTGGCTGTTGTTCCCCCTGGCGTTCGTGCTGGCGACGATGTTCGCGTTCGGCGGATCGCTGGTCACGGCCCGACTGACCGAAGCCGTGCGCGACACCCGCAACCTCCTGCCGTTCGTGTTCCGGCTGCTGTTCTACGTCTCCGGGATCCTCTACGACATCACCCGGTTCACCGAGGACTACCCCAACTGGCGCTTCCTCGACGATATGTTCCTGCTCAATCCCTTCTACGTCTACGTGTCGTTGGTCCGCGAAGTGCTCATGTCGAGCTACTCGCACAACAACCCGCCCCTGGTGTGGCTCGCCGCGGTGGTCTGGGCGGTCGTGGCGATGACCGGCGGCATGTACTACTTCGTCGGCGCAGAGAAGCGGTACGGCCGTGGCTGACACGCTGTCGATCGCCACCCCCGACCTGTTCGGCGTCGACCCGAACCAGGTCAACGTGGTGCTCGACGACGTCCACGTCACCTACCGGGTCTACGAGGACCGCAGTCCCACCATCCGCGAGGTGGTCCGGGGACATCGCCGTAAAGCGCGCGAGATCCACGCGGTCCGTGGCGTGTCCTTCGTCGCCAAGCGGGGCGAGTCGATCGGCATCGTCGGCCGCAACGGCTCCGGCAAGTCCACTCTGCTGCAGGCGCTCGCCGGCCTGCTGCCCGTCGACCAGGGCGAGGTCTTCGCGCGATCCCAGCCCACCCTGTTGGGCGTCGGATCGGCCCTGCAGAACAACCTGTCGGGCCGGCGCAACATCGTGCTCGGGTGCCTCGCGCTCGGCCTGCCGGCAGCCGACGTCGACGACCGTGTGCAGGAGGTGATCGACTTCGCCGACATCGAGGAGTTCATCGACCTGCCGATGGCGGCCTACTCCTCCGGGATGCGGGCGCGGCTGCTGTTCGCGATCGCGACCGCCGTCATCCCCGACATCCTGGTGATCGACGAAGCCCTGGCCGTCGGCGACGAGGCCTTCCGTCTGAAGTCCAAGGAGCGCATCGCCGGCCTCCGCGCCGAAGCCGGCACCGTCTTCCTGGTCAGCCACGCACTGGACACCATCGCCGAGTCCTGTAGCCGCGTCATCTGGCTGGAGCGGGGCCGGATTATCGCCGACGGCGACCCCGACGACATCGTCGACCGCTACCGCGCGTCGCAGGCCCTGTGACCCTGGTGGCCGCCGCTGCCGCTGAACCGACCGCCGCTGAACCGACTGCCCCTGAACCGACCTTCGCCACCGAACCGACCCCGCCCGCCCACTCCCCCAGCCGAGGACCACGTGGCCGACCACGACGACCAGACCGACCCCACCAACGACAGCGTCGAGGAACTGCGCACGCACCTCGCCGCGGTGTCCGAAGCGCTGCAGCAGGCGACGTTGGAGCGGGACCGGCTCAAGCGTCAGACGGATCGGTTCGCGGAACTGGTGGTCGAACGTGGGCAGCTGACGGGGCGCCTCGAACGCCTGGAACGCGCCCTGATCGGCGAACGCGAACGCAACGCCACCCTGCGGTTCCAGCGTGACCGCTACCGCCATCAGGCCGCGTCGCAACGGGCCCGACGGTTCTGGCGCCTTGGCGCCGCCCTGGCCGAGGCCAAGCGCAACCCCGCCAAACTCCTGCGCCTCCCGCTCACGCTCATCAAGATCGTCGTCGGCCCAGCCGCGACCCCCGATATCCCACCACCGATTCCCGCCGGCGAAGGCCGCGGCGAATCCACCGACGTCACCGCCGCACAACTGCAGAGCCCGACCGAGGTCCGGCCGACCATCCACCTCGAGACCCGTTACCTGCTCCCCCCGACCCCCCAGTCGGTCACCGACCTGAAGGTCGCCGCGGTCGTGGACACGTTCACCGAGGCGTCGTTCGCGCCGGACTGCGACCTCGTGACCTTCCGTCCCGACACCTGGCGCGCAGCCCTGGAAACCCAACCGCCGCACCTGCTGTTCGTCGAGTCCGCATGGAAGGGCAACGGCGGATCGTGGGAGTTCCAGGTGGGCAGCTACGCCTACCCCCAATCGGTCGGGCTGCCGCAGCTGTCCGAACTGGTCGCCTGGTGCCGCGACAACGACGTCCCGACCGTGTTCTGGAACAAAGAGGATCCGGTCCACTTCGACAAGTTCAAGGAAGCCGCCCGGCTGTTCGACGTGGTACTGACCACCGACTCCGATCGGATCCCGGCGTACCAGGCACTGGACAACCTCCGCGCCGAGGTGGTGGCCGCCCTGCCCTTTGCCGCGCAGCCGGCACTGCACCACCCGACCCGCTCGCTGGCGGAACGCGATCCCCGGCCGGTGTTCGGCGGCACCTACTACAAGAACCGCCACCCGGAGCGTCGCGAACAGATGGAGCGGCTCCTGGATGCCGCCCGGCCGTTCGACCTGCTGATCTACGACCGCACCCACGGGCAGGAGTCCGAGTCGGTCGGGTTCCCCGAACGCTTCCTACCCCACGTCAAGGGCGGTGTCCCCTACGACGAGATGGTGCGCATCTACCGTGACCACCGGCTGTTCCTGAACACCAACTCGGTGATCGCCTCGCCGACGATGTTCTCGCGTCGGGTCTTCGAGCTGCTGGCGTGCGGGACGCCGGTGGTCTCGACCCCCAGCCTCGGGGTCGAGCAGATGTTCGGCGACATCGTGCCGATCGTTGAGACCGCCGAAGCCGCCGAAGCCGCGATGCGCGAGCTACTGACCGACGACGACGCCTGGCAGCAGCGCTCGACCGCGGGCATCCGCGCGGTGCTCGGCGAGCACACCTATCAGCACCGTCTGACCCGCATCGCGTCGCTGTGCGGGTACCAGACGACCCCGTACGCCGAGCGCGAAGCCACGGTCCTGCTGCTGGACGACGACCGGGACCGCGCGCACGGGCTGTGCGCAGAGCTGGTCACCCTGGGCGACCGCCTGTCGGTCGCGGTCGGCACGGCCAACCCGGAGCGGTTCGGCGATCTGCCCGTCGCCACGGTCCGGCAGGACACTGGCACCGACGGAACCCGCACCTCCGGCGGCACCGGCACCAGCCACGGCATCGGCAACGAATCCGCCCGGTGGAAGCACCTTGCGGACCGGGTCGACCGCCCGTTCGTGGTCCTGGCCGACTCGCTGGCCACGCCGGAGGCGATCGTCGACCTCGTGCACTCGCTGGTCCTGACCGACGCAGCCGCCGTCGGCTTCGCGGTCGGCGGCCCCGCCTGGAGGCACGTCCCGGAGGTGCTCACGGCCCCCATCGCGCTGCGTCGCGATCACGTCGTCGAGCACGGCTGGGACACCTCGATGGCCCTGGCTCCTGCCCAGCTCGAGCAGTTGGCGGCGGCCGGGATCCTGCCCTACAGCCTGGGTGATCCGGCGGGGCGCGTCCCGTCCCGCGAGACGCGTTCGTGAGAACACGCGTTGCCCTGTACGGAGACGTCAACCTCAACCTGATCGACGGATCGGCCATCTGGCTGGCGGCGTTGGCGGAGACCCTGGCGTTGGATCCCGCCTGCGACGTCACGGTCGTGCTGAAGTCGCCGATCGAACGCGACCTCGTCATCGCGCCACTGCTGAAGCGCGACAACGTCGAGGTGGTGACCCACCCCGATCGCCCGGCGCGCCTCACCCCCGCGCAGGCGCTGGACGTGATCGAGGAGCTCGACGGCAAGGAGCGCTTCGACGTGGTGCTGCTGCGGGGGTTCACGTTGTGCCAGTTGGCGGCGGCGCGCGAGTCGCTGCACGGGCGGCTGTGGGTGTACCTCACCGACATTCCACAGCAGCCGCACCTGGCCACCGACGACGACCGCGCGGCGCTCGGGAGGATCGCGGCCGCGTCGCAACGGGTGCTGTGCCAGACCGACGAACTGCGCGCCTACCTCGAAGGATTGATCCCGCAGGCGGCGTGGCGTACCACCCTGCTGACGCCGATGGTGCCCGAGGCGTTCCTACGGCCGGCGCGCGAGCTGTCCGCAGCCCCCAAGCTGTTCTACGCCGGCAAGTTCGCGCCGATGTGGGGCTTCCTGGAGACGGTCGCGGCGTTCACGGCGCTGCGGGACGGCGGGCATCCGGACCTGGAGTTGCACGTCGCCGGCGACAAGGTGCACGACCCGCCGGACGACCCGGCGTACGCGCCGGCCGTGCGGGGCGCGTTGGAGAACACCGACGGGCTGGTGTGGCACGGCGCCGTCAGCCGGGACGAGGTCGCCGACCTGCTGGCGGCCTGCGACGTCGCCCTGTCGGCCCGGCACCCGGCGATGGACGCGTCGCTGGAGCTGTCGACCAAGGTGCTCGAGTACGGCGCCGCGAACGTCCCGGCCGTGATCAACCGCAACCCCCTGCACGAACGCCTCTTCGGCACGGGCTACCCGCTGTTCATCGACCACCTCGACGACCTCGCGGCGGTGCTGGACCGCACGCTGCGCGACGCTGGCGCGTGGACGACGGCGCGCGACACCGCCCGCGCCGTGGCCGAGGACTTCACCTTCCCCCGGGTCCGCGAACGACTGGTCCCCGCCCTGGCAGCCGCCCGCCCGCAGGGCACGTCCGTGCTACGCCGCCGGCGGGTACTGGTCACCGGCCACGACCTGAAGTTCACCGGCCCGCTCACCGACGTCATCCGCCGCACCGGTGTGGAGGTCCGCCAGGATCGCTGGACCGGCCACACCGGCCACGACAAGCAGGCCAGCCACGACGCTCTGGCCTGGGCGGACGCGATCTGGGCCGAGTGGTGCCTGGGCAATGCCGTCTGGTACGCCGACCGCAAGCGCCCCGACCAGCGGCTGCTGGTCCGCCTCCACCGGCAGGAACTGACCACCGAGTTCCCCGGCCAGGTCGACCACGACGCCGTCGACAAACTGCTGTGCGTGGCGCCGTTCGTGGCCGAGGCGGCGATCGCGGACTTCGGGTGGCGCAACGACCGGGTCGAGGTTCTGCCCAACACCATCGACACCATCCCCTTCGACCGACCCAAGCTGCCCGGAGCCGAACGCACGCTGGGCATGGTCGGGTTCCTCCCGGCGCTCAAGCGGCTGGACCGAGCGCTGGACCTGCTCGACCTGCTCCTGGACGAGGACCCCACCTGGCAGCTGCGCATCGCCGGATCGCTGCCGTGGGACGCGCCGTGGGTGTGGGCGCGGTTGACCGAACGCGAGCACTACCGCGACCAGTTCGACCGCATCCGCACGTCACGCCGACTGGCCCGAGCCGTCCGCTTCGACGGCCGCGTCGCCAACATCCCCGGCTGGTTCGCCGCGGTGGGCAACATCCTGAGCGTCTCCGACCTGGAGTCCTTCCACCTCGCCCTGGCCGAAGGCATGGCCTCCCGCGCCGTGCCGGTGGTGTTGGACCGCCAGGGTGTCCGGGAACTGTTCCCCGGCGTGAAGATCCACAGCAGCATCGAGGAAGCCGCGCAGTGGCTCGTCGGGCTGCGGACCCCCGAGCGCCGGACCATCGGCGAGGACTCCCGGGCGCTGGTGGTCGACCGCTACGACCTGGCGGTGGTCGGCGCCCGGTGGGTGGAACTCCTGCTCACCTGACGCGGCCCCCGCCCCCCTCTCCCCCCCCCCCCCCCCCCCCTCCCCCC
>JBDNIX010000262.1:0-9587 GCA_041688045.1 Nitriliruptoraceae bacterium | reverse complement strand
CGCGGCGTCGTGGAACGCAGACTCCAGCAGCGCGGGGGTCGCACGCCTGGACGCGTACGCGTGAGCGACCTCCGCCAGCGGAGCGAACCGACTGTTGCCGACACCCGGCACCAACCCATCGGCCGCGTAGGCCCGCGCATGACCCCGGAACAGCTCGACGCCAGCATCCAGCACGTGCGTCCGGACACGACGCACAACCACCGGATCGGGGTCGGGAACCGGACAGCCCTCCGGATACGGGCACGTCCGTGCGGTCACGCGTCCCCGAGCAGGCCAGCCAACGCCCGCTCGACAGCATCCACATCACCGGTCCGGATCGCGTCGACCGGGGTGCGCTGGTCGAGCCAGCCGTTCGGGGTCTGTGCCCAGTCCCAGATCGCCCATGGTCCGAGACCCGCCTCGACCAGGACCGCGACGATCCGTGCAGCCACCGGATCGAGTTCGTAGGTCGGTCGGAGCTGGAAGGTCGGGATCAGCGCTTCGCCGTCATGCGGCACCGTCACCAAGCGGCGGGCAGCCCGGTAGCGCTTGACCCGCGCCCGGGCGGCGTCCTCGTTGATCCCCGCTCCCTCGGCGTACATCGCGGTCGTGATTGCCGAGGCGGAATCCAGCAGCCGTGCTCGGGCCGCGTTGAGCAGGCGCGCCTGTTCGAGCGAGGCCTGGTCGTAGCGGGGTTCGACGACCGGCGCCCCCGCGAGATCCATCAGGGACATGAGACTGCCTTTCGCGTCCCGAACGTACCACACGACCTACCGCTGGGCGACTGGGGCGATCACGGTGTGGTGGTTTTTCCCACGTGGGAAAACTGTGGGAAGAAACACCCCGAACTGTACGGTTGAGCCTGCCGATAACAGAGCGTATTCCTGCCAATTCTGCCATCTATTCGACAACCCGTGAGCCATCACGTGACACCAGTGGCAGCTGCCGTATCCCACGCTGAGGAAGATCGGCACGTCGCGTTCGCGCGCTGTGTCGAACGCCTCCGGTCCCCACGGGAACCAGTCGACCGGGTTGTCCTCGTGCTGCCAGGTGCGGCGAGGTTTCACTGGCGAGGCGGTTGGGCACGGCGCGGGCGCTTTCGGCGGGTCACCGGGCGTACGGCCGCGTGACCGGCCCGTCGGCGGTTCGGGGCGCGACGAGCGGACAGCCGAACCATCGGATGAAGCGCGGGGACTTCCGGGTTCCCGGATTCAGGATCGTCTACCCAGGGGAGGGCCTGCCGTGCATCGGATCGGCCGCACCCCGCTGGTCACCGTCGGAACCGCCGTCGTGCCCGCTGCCTGCGGGGGGGCCGTCGATGACCCCGTCTCCGAGACCTTCGATGATGCCGCCGAATGACTCACCGACACGAGCCCCGTCATGGTCGACGGGCAGGTGCTCGGCTTCGGGACGAGCGGGTGGCTGTGGCGCTCCACCCTCGCGATGTACGACCGCCGGTACGGCAATCTCTGGACCCAGTTCACCAGGGAGGCCGTCGTCGGTGAGCGCTTCCTCGGCCAGGAGCTCGAGCGCCTGCCCACCACCCTGGAGGGCTTCGCCGAGGTGCGCGCGAACGACCCCGGCGCCGCAGTGCTCTCGCGTGACACCGACCACAGCCGCGAGTACGGCTCCAATCCCTACACCGGCTACGACGCCGAGGGCAACGACCCGTCCTCTTCCGCGGCGACACCGACGGCCGTTTCCCCGCCATGACACGCGTGGTCGGATTCCCGGACGGCGAGGGCGTCGCGGTGCTGCTCGACCGCGCCCGAGAGGATGCGGAGGCCACCGAGGGCGACGACATCGTGCGGTTCCGTGACCAGGAGACCGGCTCCGGGTGGACCTTCGCGGGTCGCGCCGTCGACGGCGAGCTCGAAGGCGAGTCGCTGCAGGCGGTCCCGACCGACGACACCTTCTGGTTGGTCTGGTCCGTCTTCAAACCGGACACCGACAGCATCGAGTGACCCCGTCGCGGTCGCCGTCTACGGCTGCAGGCGTTCGGTGCGCCAGCCGTCGGCCGTGGCCCGGAAGCGCCGTCGGTCGTGCAGGCGCGATGGTCGGCCCTGCCAGAATTCGACGACGTCCGGGCGCAGCAGGTAGCCGCCCCAATGTTCGGGGCGCGGGACGTCCTGTGCGTCGAACCTCGCCTCCATGGCGGTGATCCGGGCCTCCAATGCCGCCCGGTCCTCGATCGGCTGCGACTGGTCGGAGGCCCAGGCGCCGATCTGGCTACCGCGGGGCCGCGAGGAGAAGTAGGCGTCGGATTCCTCTGCGGACAGGCGCTCGACCGTGCCGCGGACACGGACTTGGCGTTCCAACGGCTGCCAGTGCGCGACGACCGATGCGGTGGGGTTCGCCTCCAGCTGCCGCGCCTTGGCCGAACGGTAGTTCGTGTAGAACCGCAGGCCCCGCTCATCGAGACCCCGCAGCAACAACACGCGGGCATCGGGACGGCCATCCTGGTCCACCGTGGCCACGACCATCGCCGTCGCCTCCACGACGCCTGCAGCGACCGCATCGTCGATCCACCGTTGGAACGTCTCCAGCGGATCGGCCGGCTCCTCATCGTCCGGCAGTTCACCGAACAGGTAGTCGTATCGCGAAGGTGGAGTCGGTTCCATGGCGATCCTGGATCGTCGGCGTCGTGGCGCTGCGTGCCGCCTCCGGGGTCGACACGGCGGTCACTACCGGAGGTCACCGGACAATAGGGCGACCGTCAGGCTTCCGCCGGTCGTGTCCTGGCGTCCCACCTCGACGAACCCCCGTGAGAGGTGAAAGGCCAGTGATCCCGGGTTGGGCGGCCGCACGTTGACCTCGCAGGTGACCCGGCCGTAGCCGGCGACCCGTGCACGCTCCTCGACGGCGTCGTAGAGCATCGCTGCGACGCCCTGCCGGCGATGACGAGGAGCGACGACCACCCGGTCGACGTAGAGGAAGTCGTCGCCACGAGCGTCGAACCACCGGTAGTTGACGCTCGCGTAGTCCGCTCCGGGCGCGACGGCCAGCACGATCCCGGCCACCCCGTCGGACCCGTCGACGGCGACGACCGCCAGGTCGCACCGCGGCAGCAGGTCGACCAGGCCGTCCCGACCCAACGGGCTGACACGCGGCACCTCACGGTCATTGAGGTCGGCAACCGCATCGAGGTGGTCCGTTCCGAGCGGCAGGATGCGCAGGCCGGTCACTGGTGCATTCTCCCTGTCCTGGGTCGTCATGGATCGACGGGTCGTTCGGCGATGTCCAGCTGCTGCGCGGAATGGTCGGGAACCTCGGCACCGGCGACGCCTCGATGCGCCAGCCCGACACCGAGCAACACCGTGACCGCGCCGGCCACCTGCGCGGGGCCGAGGGGCTCGGACAGCAGCACGGCGCCCCAGACCAGTGCGAGCACCGGCTGCAACAACAGCGCGACCGAGGTGGCGGCGGCCGGAAGGTGGTGGATCGACGTGGTCAGAACGAGCCAACCGATGACCTGGGACCCGCCCGCCAACATCAGCAGCCATCCGTCGGCGGGCCATCCCGCCGGCCCCGCGACCCCGGTGGCCGCGGCGGGGACGAACGTCGCCAGCGTCGCCCCCAGGGTCAACGACCACAGGACGCTGACGGCGGCCACCGAGGGCGTCCGCGCCCGGGCCAGTCGCAGACCGATGAGCGCACCCGCGTACATCAGGGCGGTCACCACCCCCCAGACGATCCCGAGCAGCATCGATCCGTCGGCATCCAGGGATTCCCCGAAGGAGCCCAGCAGCCAGACGCCGACGAGCACGACGGGCAGCCCGACCCAGAACAGCATCGCCGGCCGTTCGCGGAACAGCACGACCCCGGCGATCCCGACGAACACGACCTGCAGGTTCGGCAGCACCGTTCCGAGCCCCGCGCCGACGATGCCGATCGTCATGTGCCACGCGACGAAGTCCAGCCCCAGCAGGAGGCCGGCAAGGAACGCGACCGGCAGCCACCACCGCGACGCACCCGTCCGGTCGCGCGCAGCGGCGATCATCCGACGACCCGACACGGCCACGAGCACCGCCAAAATCGGCAGGGCGTACGCGGTCCGCAGGAAGGCCGACCGCGTCACCTCGACGTCAGCAAGGCGCACCCACACCGCGGAGAAGGAGATCATCACAGCACCCAGCCACGGCCGGACCGCCATGGGCACGGTCGGCAGGGCGCGGGCGAGCGACGACATGGTGGGCTTTCCGGGCAACCGACGTGGCCGAAGGGGGTCACTCCGAGGCGTACGGGACCGAAGGCGACGAGAACCCCGAACGGTAGCGGGGCCGGTCGCGGCCTCGGCCACCCGTGCGAATGACTTCTGCGAATGTCTTCCCGCCCCCTCAGACCGGCATTGCCTACGCTCCGCGGAACGAGACGGGCGGGAGTCAGCCGTGGGTCAGGACATCGACGAGGTCCGGTTCACCCGGGACGACCGTCAGCGTTACCGCGAGAAGGTCAAGCGCTGCCTCGAGGTCCTGCACCGGATGGTCGACGGCGACATGTTCGAGGTGGAGCGCAAGCTCATCGGCGTCGAGGTGGAGTTCTACGTCGTCGACGGTGACGGCGAACCCCTGATGATCAACGCGGAACTGCTGTCACGCATCGAATCGGAAGACTTCCAGACCGAGCTGGCGCAGTTCAACATCGAGTTCAACCTCGCGCCGCACAAGCTCAATGGGACGGTATTCCGCGAGATCGAGGAAGAGCTCGAGACGTCCTTCGACCACGCGTACCGACGTGCCGAGGAGTTGAACGCCAAGGTCGCGATGGTCGGGATCATCCCGACGCTCAAGGATCTGCACGTCACCATCCAGAACCTGTCCGCCAACCCGCGCTACCACCTGCTCAACGAGCAGATCCTGGAGGCTCGGGGCGAGGATCTGCAGGTGGAGATCGAAGGCCCCGAACGCCTGTCACTCAAGATGAGCTCCATCGCGATGGAAGCCGCCGCGACCTCCGTGCAACTGCACCTGCAGGTCAGTCCGCAGGGCTTCGCCTCCGCCTGGAACGCGGCCCAGGCGGCGTCCGCGGCGCAGGTCGCCGTGGGTGCCAACTCGCCATTCCTGCTGGGCAAGGAGCTGTGGCGCGAGACCCGGATCGCCCTGTTCCAGCAGGCCATCGACACCCGGTCCGAGGAGCTGACCGCCCAGGGGGTGCGACCGCGCGTGTGGTTCGGTGAGGCGTGGATCGACAATGTGCTGGACCTGTTCGACGAGAACGTCCGGTACTTCCCGGCGCTGCTGCCACTCATGGACGACGAGGATCCGGAGGAGGTGCTGGCTCGCGGGGACATTCCGCGGCTCGGCGAACTGGTGTTGCACAACGGCACGGTCTACCGCTGGAACCGCCCGATCTACGGCGTCGCCCGCGGCAAGCCGCACCTGCGCGTGGAGAACCGGGTGCTCCCGGCCGGTCCGACCATGGTGGACACCGTGGCCAATGCCGCGTTCTACTTCGGGCTGGTACGCGGGCTCGCGCAGATGGATCCGCCCATCACGCGGCAGCTGTCGTTCCAGGCCGCCAACGACAACTTCTTCACCGCAGCTCGCGAAGGCATCGACGCGGACCTGTTCTGGCCCGGCGTGGGCGCGGTCCCGGCCAGCGAACTGATCCTGCGCACGCTGCTGCCCCTGGCGCACGAGGGGCTCGACAGTTGGGGGGTCGATCGGCGCGACCGCGACCACTACCTCGGCGTCATCGAGCAGCGGGCCCTCAAGCGGCGGACCGGCGCGTCCTGGCAGGTCGCCACGTTCCGCGCACTGCTGGACGACCACAACACCAGCCGCGAGGAAGCGATCATCGAGATGACGCGTCGCTACCTCACCGGCATGCGGTCCAACGAGCCCGTCCATACGTGGGACATGCCGGGATGATGGGGTTCCGCGGGGTGCTCTGGAGCTGAGCAGCCGACGGTGATCGTGCCGGTCATGGTCGGGTGCAGGCGACAGAAATAGTCGACCGATCCGGCCTCGTCGAAGGTGATGGTGACGCTGTCGCCCCCGCCGTCGAGTGCATGGTCGGACGCGTCACCCTGATCGTCGGGGTCCCGGCCGTGCCGAGGGGCTCGGGGGAGGAATTAGCGGACCTCCGACCCGATCCGACCGCCACCGGCGTCCGCCGCCGCCGGGTCCACTCCCGTGAACAGGTCCTGCTCAGGACGCACGACCTCGACGTCCGACCGCAGGATGACGTACGACTCGTAGGGGTAGCGCTCACGCTCGAGTTCGCGCGGGACCTGGAACCACCCACCGTCCGGATCGATCTGGCTGACGTGGGCGAGCAGGGCCGCGTCACGTCGTGAGAACCACGCGGCACAGGGGATACGGGCGTCCGGAGAGTCGTCGACGGCGTCCTCAGGGCTCTGGTCGCGGCGCTCCAGCCACCTGACGTACGGGCTTTCCAGACCTCGCGCCAGCATCGCTTCGTGCAGGGTCAGCACGCGCTCGCTCGGGAAGATCGACGAGGCGTACACCTTGGTCACGCGCCACGCGGGCAGTTCTCCCCCGGCGACGCCGGAAAGGTCCGCCTGCGCATCCTCGGCCAGCTCCATCCCACGCATCGTGACCGCGTGGTTCATGATGTGGTCCGGATGGGGGTAGCCACCGTCCTCCGGGTAGGTCACGACCACGTGGGGGCGTTCACGCCGGAGGATCCCCGCCAACGTGGCTGCGGGTTCATCGACGGGGGTGCGGCCGAAGGTCCCCTCCGGGATGTCCGCCGGATCTTCGTGGTAACCGGAGTCGACGTAGCCCAGTTCATAGGTCCGCGTGAATCCGATCGCTGCCACGGCGGCGGCCAGTTCCCGCGCACGTGCCGTTGCCATCGCGTCGCGGTCCACCGGATCCGCCTTGGGGTTGAGGACATCGCCGGCCTCACCGCCGGTGCACGTCACGAGCGTGACCTCGACGCCCCGATCGGCATACATCGCTGCGGTGGCCGCACCCTTCGACGACTCATCATCGGGGTGGGCATGCACGTACATCAAACGGCGGGTCACGCGTCCTCCTCGGCACGGGCTCGGGCTTTGCGGGCGGACCAGGCAGCAGCCAGATTGGCGCCCCCCGGAGATGCTTCGATGTCGGCGATCGCGGTTCGGACCAGCGCCGCGGCTCCTTCGACGTCTTCGGGGCGACCGGTCAACCGGACCAGCATCGGGCGTCCCGGATAGCTACCCAATTTGACCGAGGGGTACTGCTCGAGCATCACCGTGAACGTCAGGTTCAACGCGCTCTCCGGGAGGCCGTGCTCCACCTCGATGACCCTGGGGATGTCGTTGCGGCCAGCCAGGAATTCCGGTTCCAGCACGTCGGTGACCAGGCGCTGGAATTCCGACGGGACGCCGGGCAGGACCACGACCGTGGCACCGCGGTCCACCGCACAGCCGCCGTCGACGTCGACGGCCACCGCCGGGACCCAGCTGCCGCCGTGTTGCAGCAACCGGCTGCCGGCCGGGACGCGTGCCATGCGCAGGAGGTGCCAGGTGAAGTCCTCACCGGCATCCAGGCCCTGTTCGCGGGTCCAGTCCGCGATGCCGTGGAGCCGCTCCGCGATGCTGGAATCCTCGACGATGTCGCGACCGAGGCTGGCCGCGACGGCTTCGAACGTGATGTCGTCCGGGGTCGATCCGATGCCACCCGAGGTGACGATCAGACGCGGACGGGACCGCGCGAGTTCGGCCTGCACTGCCTCGTCGATGTCGCCGTGGCCGTCGGGCACGACGTGCATCCGTGTGAAGGGCACGCCGTGGTGGTTCAACCGGTCCGCCAGGAACGGCGAGTTGGTATCCGTGACGTAGCCCCCGAGGATCTCGTCACCGATGACGATCATCGAAGCCTGGAGGCCGACCGGAGGCGGCGCGGCGGCGGACGGGTCAGACACGGCGGATCCTGGTGGCAGAGATATCGAGGTGGCAGAGATATCGAGGTGGCAGCAAGCGGGGACGACCAACGGAGCCGGCGCCTGCCAGCGGGTCAGGGGGGTCGCGGGTGGCCGGCGGATGTCGGGACCGCCCACGTCTCAACGGGCAGGGTAGCTCTGGTGCAGACGCACGCTGCTAGCGTCCGCGACCGTGTACATGAGCCCCGATGATGCCAAGAGCGACGTCATCCTGACGGGCGCGACCGTGCTGTTCGGCGGTTTCGCGCGCGCCATCGTCGCCCAACTCCCCCTCTACCCGAGGTCGGGAGTGCTCGCCGTCGTGCTCGACCTGGCATGGATCGTGGCGCTCACGTCCCTGGTCCCGTGGTTGCTGTCGCGGCACCGCAGAGACGGGCTGGCGGCGTTCGGGCTGGACGGAGAGCGGTCCGGGATGGCCACGGGGATCGCGCTGGCGGTGCCGGTCGTCGTGGCGCAGGTGCTGACCGTGTTCCTTCTGGGTGGCACGCTGGCGCAGGCGATCGGGGGTCGGCTCGGTGGAGCCCTGGCCGGCGGGGGTGCGCTGCAATCCGGCGGCATCACGATCCTGGTGCTGCAGGGCCTGCGGTTCGTCGTCGTGAGCCTCGGAGCGATCCTGCTGGTGAGCTTCCTGGCCACGCGCAGCCGTGAGGCCTTCCCGCGGTCACCGGAGATGTCGCTCACACAGATGGTCCGGACCTTCGGCCTTGGCGCGGCGGCGGTCGCGCTACTCGTCGGTGCCATCGGGTCGATCGGGTCGTTGGCCTCGTTCCTGACGGTGCTGCTGAACGTGCTCGCTCTCACGGCCGTCCTGCTGTTGGCCGACCGACGCGTCCCGGGGCGCGCCGCCGTCCCGCGAGCCGCCGTGATCGCACCGGCGCTCATCGTGCTGCTGGTTCACATCTTCGCGACCGGGGGGTTCCTGGGCGGGGGCTTGATCAACGGGCTCTACCCCGGTGCGCTCGGTGCGGGGATCGCGATCGCGGTCGCCGCGTTGGTGCAGGTCCGGTCGGTGGCCTGGGGCATCGTGCCGCTGCTGCTGGTCGTGCACTGGTGGTCCGGGCTGTTGTCTCCCCTGGCGTTCTGAGCCCGCGGCCGGAGTGCGCCAGCCGAACGACGCCAGCAGACGGCCGTCAGCCGAACGAGCGGTAGGTCGCGATGGCCTCCAGGTGGCGCTCGCGGCGCTCGGTATCGATCACGCCAAGGCCCTCCTCCGGTGCACCCACCAGGATGCCGATCTTGCCGGCGTGCTGATTGTGGTGCATCTCGTAGGCGCCGACAGCCACCTCCTGGAGCGGGTAGGTCTTGGACAGGATCGGGTGCACCATCCCCAGACTCACCAACCGGTTGGCCTCCCAGGCCTCGTTGTAGTTGGCGAAGTGGGATCCGATGATCCGCTTCAGGCGCATCCACAGGTGGCGGTTGTCGTACTCGTGGAGATACCCGGACGTGGACGCACAGGTGACGATCGTGCCACCGCGCTTACACACCAGGACCGACGCGCCGAAGGTGGTGCGTCCCGGATGCTCGAAGACGATGTCGGGATCCCGGCCGACCTGTTCACGGATCCGGGCACCGAAGCGTCGCATCTCGTCGTAGTCGGGAGCGCCGTCGTCATCGTGGAAGCGGTAGCCCTCGGCCTTGCGGTCGATGATGTGCTCGACCCCGATGCGCCGCAGCAGGGCGGCCTTCTCCGGACTGGAGACGACGCAGACCGG
>JBDNIX010000261.1:0-3400 GCA_041688045.1 Nitriliruptoraceae bacterium | reverse complement strand
GCGCCGAACATGCCGTTGGGAAGCTTCATCTGCCCGTGGTGGTGCGGGTGGTACATCCCGATCGCCGGCTCGTCCGCAACGAACTCGTACGTGAATGTCTCGCCCGGCGGGATCAGGTCCTGGGTGATCGGCGCGACACCGTCCTGGCTGTTTGGCACGTGCACGCCGTGCCAGTGCACGTCCGTGCCCATCGGGAGCTCGTTCTCGACGATGACCTGCACGTTGTCGCCGACGTCGACCTGGATCATCGGGCCGGGAATCTGCCCGTTGTAGCCCCACCCGTCGACGATCTTGCCCGGCTCCACCTCCCAGTCGAAGCGCTCGGCCACCAGCCGGAAGACCTTGGTACCGTCGTCCAGTACCTCCTCGGGCTCCAGGCGCTGGTTGCCCAGGCCTTCCGTCTCGGCCGGGAACTCGAGGATCGATTCGGTCATGGCAGCGTCCAGCGCGGCCCAATCGGTGTCCGTGCCGTGGGCGCCGTCGTCCTGCGCATCGGCGTCGGTGCTGGCTGCCTGCACGTCGCCGTCACCGTCGCCGACGACGGTCAGCGACCCGACCATCCCGGCGCTGTCGTGGCCCGGAACGCTGCAGTGAATCTCGTAGACGCCGGGCGCCAGGTCCCCGATGGCCAGCTCGGCGCTTTCCCCGGCAGCCAGCATGGGGGTTCCGACATCCGTGCCGATGATCTGCAGGTCGTGCTCGGCGGCGCCGTTGTTGCTGACCTGCAGCGTGCCTCCGGCCGCTACCTCGAGGTCCCCGGGTGAGATGGCGAACTCGCTCAACTCGACACTGACCGTGTCGGACGCGCCCGACGCGGCTGCCGCTGACGACCCGCCGGCGCCCGCGTCGCCCCCACCCGGCGATCCTGCGGCAACGATCAACGCGCCACCGGAAAGCACCAGCGCAACGGCCGCGATCACCGCGGTCGCGATGGCACCCATTGTCCGTTCCTCGCTCATCAACGTCTCCTCGATCAATCGGTCGGCTTGCGGCGATGGACCCGCGGCGGTCACCGTTCGGCCCTGTGCCAGCAGCAAAGCCTCGGGATGCGCACCCGGGCAGGGCGCACGGTCCCCAGTTGCCGGGACCACCGGCCCTACACGTGGGGTCCCGGCGTCTCCCGAACGGTGTCGTCAGCCCTCACGGATCAGACGACGCCCGGAGATCTCGTCGGCCATGATGCGGATCCAGGTGGCATCGGTCGGGTCGTCGATCGCCCAACTCTCGAGTTCATCGGCGAACCGGGCCACCTCGGAGGGGTCGTCCAGCAGCATGGCGCTGCCGCGGACGAGCACGCTCCACCCCGTGCCGCGCGCCGGGTCGTGATCGTCCAGTTGGAACGCGACGGGTTGGCCGACGACGGCGGCATCCAGCTTGCCGCCGCTCAGGCTGCGGATGACGACGCCGGATCCGTCGACCAGATGGTTGACCGGGATGATGCTCGGCTGCCCGGCATCGATGTAGGCCAGCCGGCCGAGCGGTCGACTACGCAGAAGCGTCAGGCACTGGGCGAGTGACAGGACCTCGAGCCCATGGCGGTCGGTCGGGGCGGGGGTAGTCATGATGTCTGCGTCCTCGTCGGGGGTCTTGACGAGGGTGGACCGGCGCGCCGAAGCGGGGCAGGGTCCGTCGGCCCCAAAAGGACGGGACCTTCACGCAGACGGTCGCCCGATTCAGTCGTCGTTGGTGGCGTCGCCGCGATCCAACTGCGTGTAGAACACCGCCGCTTCGGTTCGACGATGCATACCGAGCTTCGCCAGCAGGTTCGACACGTAGTTCTTGACGGTCTTCTCCGCGAGGTGCATCCGCTCCGCGATCTGGCGGTTGGTCAAGCCTTCGGCGATCAACTCGAGGATGCGCCGCTCCTGGTCGGACAGCGATGCGAGTCGCGGGTCCTCCTCGTCACCTTTGCGCAGCCGCTCGAGAACCTTCCCGGTCACCGAAGGATCCAACAAGGAGTTGCCGGCTGCGACGTTGCGAATCGCGCTGATGAGGTCGTTGCCTCGTACGTCCTTGAGGACGTAACCGGCCGCGCCGGCCATGATGGCGTCGAACAGGGCCTCGTCATCGCTGAACGACGTCAGCATCAACACCGCGATCCTCGGATCCCGCGCCCGGACCTCCCGGCAGACCTCCACCCCGTTGCCGTCCGGTAGGCGAACGTCCAGGACCGCCACATCGGGGTGTGTCGACGCGATACCGGCGAGCGCCATCCCGGCCGACCCGGCTTCGCCGACGACATCAAGATCCTCTTCGCTGTCGATCAGCTCTCTGAGGCCACGGCGCACGACCTCGTGGTCGTCGAGCAGAAAGACGCGGATACTCACGGTAGGAGCCCTCTGGTTGGTATCGGCTGAAGGCTAGACTCCCGAACGCCCCCCGTCTTGCAGGGACACCGGTGACCAACGATCCGCGCGTGACCCGGCTGTTGGATGCGGTCCTGCTGGTAACGGGCGGCCTCGACCTCGACACGATTCTGCAGCGCATCGTGGAAGCGGCGGCGGCGCTGGTCGACGCACGGTACGCGGCGCTCGGAGTGATCGCACCGGACCACGAAGGCCTGTCCAACTTCGTGCATCAGGGCATCGATGACGCCACCGCAAGACGGATCGGCCACCTTCCCGAAGGCCGAGGCATCCTCGGCCTCTTGATCGACGATCCCCAACCGCTGCGGCTGGCCGACCTGCACGACCACGGAGCTTCGTACGGATTCCCGCCCAACCATCCGCCGATGGGCAGCTTCCTGGGAACACCGATCCAGGTGCGCGGTGAGGCGTTCGGCAACCTCTACCTCACGGAGAAGATTGGCGCGGATGAGTTCAGCCAGAGCGACCAGGATCTCGTGGTCGGGCTGGCGGCGGTCGCGGGCGCTGCTATCGAGAACGCACGTCTCTACGACGAGGTGCAACGGCGGGAGGCGTGGCGCGACGCAATCCTGGAGTTGTCCCAGGCAGCCCTCGAGGCCACGCCATCGGACCGGATGCGGGACCTGATCGTGCGCCTGGGTGTCGGATTGGTTGAAGCGGCCGGGGGATGTCTGGTCGGTCCCGACGAAGGCGGCCTGTGGATCCTCACAACACGCGGCACCGGCCCGGAGGTCGGCTGGGTCGATGACGCCGAGAGCCCGGCATGGTCCACGCTGACGTCCGGTCGACCGGTGCGTGCCGACGCCGGCCCGCTGTTCGGGCATGCGTCACTGTGGGCCCCGATCACGGAGAACGGCCAGATCATCGCCGCCTTGGGGGTCGGTCGGCAACGTCCTTTCACCCAGATCGAGGAACAGCAGCTTGCCAGCTTCGCCGCCCAGAGCAGCCTGTTGTGGACCTACGAGCGCGCGCAGACCCAGCTCCAACGCCTGTCCCTGGTCGAGGACCGGGAGCGGATCGGGCGGGACCTGCAT
>JBDNIX010000260.1:0-3619 GCA_041688045.1 Nitriliruptoraceae bacterium | reverse complement strand
CTTCGGAAGGCGTATCGCCGGGGGACGTTCCGGCCGGGGGCGTTCGTGCTGCGCGGGTGTCGTCGGTCATGTCGGGTCCGTGTGCGACGCCAGCCAGCGGGCGGCGTCGAGTGCGTGGTAGGTGATGATCACATCGGCGCCAGCGCGGCGGAATGCGATCAGGGTCTCCAGCACCACGGCGCGCTCGTCCAGCTAGCCGCGCTCGGCGGCGGCTTTCACCATGGTGTACTCGCCGCTCACGTTGTAGGCGGCGAGGGGATGATCGGGGAACCGGTCCCGCGTGCGACGCACCACGTCGAGATAGGCCAGCCCGGGCTTGACCATGAGCATGTCGGCGCCCTCGGCCACGTCCTCGGCGTGCTCCCGCATTGCGTCGTGATCGGCGGCCGGATCCATCTGGTGCGCCCGCCGATCGCCGAAGGCCGGAGCGCCCCCGGCCGCGTCGCGGAACGGCCCGTAGAAGGCCGAGGCGAACTTCACCGAATAGGAGAGGATGGCCGTGTCGCGGAATCCCTCGCCGTCGAGGTCGCGGCGGATGGCGCCGACCATCCCGTCCATCATCGCGGACGGCGCGACCACGTCGGCGCCCGCCCGGGCCAGGGACGCGGCGGTGCGCCCGAGCAGTGAAATGGTCTCGTCGTTGCGGACCGTCCCACCGTCGTCGAGCACGCCGCAATGGCCGTGGTCGGTGTACTCGCACAGGCAGACGTCCGCGATCACCGCGCCGCCGTAGTGCACGGCACGGAGGGCCCGGATGCCCCGCTGCGCGATCCCTTCCTCGGACCACGCCTCCGACCCGTTCCCGTCCTTCCGGGCGGGGATGCCGAATATCAGCAGACCACCCACCCCGGCGTCATCGGCGGCCCGCGCGATCTCTTCCACGCGGTCGACCGGCCAACGGTCCACGCCCGGCATCGATGCGATCGGCGTCGGGGCGGAGTCCACCTCGCTGACGAACACCGGCAGGACCAGGTCGCCCGGTGTCACATGGTGACGGCGCACCAACGCACGGAGCGCAGGCGTCCGCCGCAGTCGTCGGAGGCGTGTGGACAAGGGGTCGGGCCCGTTCTGGGAAGGGGTGGAGCGGAGAGCAAAGCTCGTCGCCCGACCCCTCCAGCCACAATCGGGGATGTCACCACCGACGGGTCCGGAAGTCTACGGACTGTGGAGCAGGGGGGGGGGAATGCGACGGGGCCCGAGAGGGACCTCGACCCGGTCGGACGGACAGGTCCGGCCGTTGGGCTCGCAACCCGGGCTGCCCACGCGAGGGCCTTCTCAAAAGGGGCGTGATGCCATAAGTTGGGCCAGTTGAGAATGGTTCTCAATCGCATGTCACCCTTTCCACCCGTCGCCCATGCCGCCGATGCGCCGCCGTCTCTGCACACCGACCGCGCCATGATTCCCTGGATATGCGCCGTGTATGCCGCCGCCGCGATGGCTGGAGGTGCGCACGAGGACACGGGGACTCGCCACCGGATCGAGCGCGAAGCCTACGTCATGGGCACGGCGGCGCGCGTGGCCGTTTCGGCCTGCTCCCGGGCGTCGGCCCTCGATGCCGCCGAGTCCGCCCTGGGCGCGCTGGAGGCCACGGAGGCGCTCCTCAGCACGTGGGATCCTTCGACGCCGCTGTCCCGGCTGAACGCTTCGCCGGACGGTCATGCGTTCCCGGTACCCGCCCCACTCCTGCGCCTGCTCGCGGAAGCCGCGCGGTGGAGCGACCGGACCGCCGGCGCGTTCGATCCGTCCGTGGGCCCCCTTGTGGATGCGTGGGACCTGCGCGGCGCGGGTCGTGTGCCCTCGGACACCGAGATCGCAGAGGCGCTCGGCGCGGTGGGGATGGCGGGGTTCCGGATCGATTCGGTGGCCTGGACAGTGACCCGCCCACGCGCCTCCGCGTGGATCGACACGGGGGCATTCGGAAAAGGCGTCGGACTGAGGGAAGCCGCCGGGGTGCTGCGCGCGCGAGGTGTAGAGGACGCCGTTCTCGACCTGGGTGGCCAGTTGATGGTGGTCGGGGCCGGATCGCTGCTCGTCGGGGTCGCCCACCCGGTCGACCGGACCTGCTCCGTCGCCCGCCTCCGCCTGCGGGACGCCTCGGTGGCCACGAGCGGTTCCTCCGAGCGCGGGGGGCATATCCTCGATCCGCGCACCGGACGCCCGGTCCCGCCGTGGGGCAGCGTGACGGTGGTGGCTCCGGACGCGCTCGTGGCCGACGTGCTGTCGACCGCGCTCTACGTGATGGGGCCGCGTGCCGGGATGGCCTGGGTCGAAGCGCTCGACTCGGGTGAAGCCCCGTACTCCGGTCAGGTGGCGGTGCTGTTCCAGGAAATGTCGGACGGTCGCGTGGTGCCCACGTGGAACGCGGCCATGGAAGGTCTCTTCGAAACGGCCCCGGCACAGACTGCCGGCGGCTCGAACTCCATAGATGAATCGAAAAAGGAACCCATCACATGCAGCGCATGAACTCCGTAGTCCGCTCCCTCCTGTCCGTGGCTCTGGTCGCCGCCGCTTTCGTCGCCACGCCGACCCCCGGTCAGGCGCAACAGCAAACCGACTCGGCGCGCATCGCCGAGATGGAACGGCAGATTGAAGCACTCGCTCGGGAGCTCGAGCGCCTGAGCCTTGGTGGGGACGTCGTCGCGGCCGACACGGCCATGTACGGCCTGGGTGCCGCGGCTTCGAAGGTCTACCGCGTCGACCGCGGGGTCTCGCTAGGCGGATACGGTGAGGTCCTCTACGAGAACTTCGCCGGAGAGCGTCAGGACGGCGCACCGGGCGCGACACCCGATCGCGTCGATGCCCTGCGCGCGGTCCTGTACGTGGGGTACAAGTTCAACGACAGGCTGCTGTTCAACTCCGAGATCGAGATCGAGCACGCGGACGAATCGTCCTTCGAGTTCGCCTACGTCGACTACCTGCTCTCCGAGAATGTCGGGGTGCGCGGCGGGCTTCTGCTCGCCCCCCTCGGTATGACAAACGAGCTGCACGAGCCCACGGCGTACCTGGGCACGGAGCGCCCGGTCACCGAGCAGGTCATCATTCCCACCACCTGGCGCGAGAACGGCATCGGCGTGTTCGGGGGTGGCCACACGTTCGACTGGCGGGTCTATGTCATGAACGCCCTGGACGGCGCCGGCTTCTCGGCCGCGGGTCTGCGTGGGGGGCGTCAGAAGGGTTCGAAGGCACTGGCCGAGGACCTGGCTCTGGTGGGTCGCCTGGACTACGTGGGTACGCTGGGCCTCACGCTCGGTGCGTCGGCGTACACCGGCGGGGCCACGCAGGGGCGCCAGCTCGACGGACGCGACGTGGACGCGCGCGCCACGGTCTGGGACGTCCACGCGGACTACCGGGTGCGTGGTTGGGACCTGCGTGGGCTGATCGCGGGGGCGCAGGTATCGGGCGCGACCGAACTCAACGCCCTCAACGCGCGCACCGGAGCGTCGGGCGTGGCCGGGTCGATGCTCGGGTGGTACGTCCAGGCCGGTTACGACGTGCTCCGGGGTGTCGCCACCGAGCATCAGCTGATTCCGTACGGACGGTACGAACGGGTCGACACGCAGCGGGGGATCCCGTCCGTCGCGAGCTACGCGGCGGACCCGAGCCTGGATCGGGCGTTCCT
>JBDNIX010000259.1:0-4716 GCA_041688045.1 Nitriliruptoraceae bacterium | reverse complement strand
TGTGGCCGCAGTGAAGGCGTGCGCCGGCTGACCAGACGGTGGAACGCAAACGGATCGGGGGCTGCTGAGGCACCGGGCACCGTGCGGAGCCGCAAGGTGCGTCGGTCACTGGATGGGCCCGTCGATCGCCCGGTCGACGGCGTCGAGGTCACCCGCCCGGACGGCGACCGCTGGGGACCGGCCGTCGTGGATCCATCCGTTCGGGGTCTCCCACCAGTCCCAGATGGCCCACGGCCCCATCCCCCACGTCACGAGCCGGCGGGTGCGCTCGGCAAGGTGTTCGTTGAGCGCGAACGCCTCGTCAAGCTGGATAGTGGGGATCAGCATCGTGCCGTCGTGCAGATGGACGACCGCCAGCCGACCTTCCTTGCTCTTGCGGTTGACCCACTTGCGGGCCGCTTCGGCGCTCCTGCCGGTGGCTTCGGCGAGCTGCGCGATGGTCACAGCGGTCGCGGATCGCAGCAGCGTTGCGCGGGCCTCGTTGACCAGGGACGCGCGAGCGGCCGCGGCAAGGTCGAACACCGGCGCAACGACCGGGGCTACAACGAGGATCTCTGAAGCTGCCACCACACACCTCCGTGTCGGGTATGTCCTCGAACTACTGTCCCCGGACAGCAAGGACACGAAAGGTTCGGGTGTGCCGGACCAGCGGACTGCACGTGCCCTGGTGCGGCTCCGGATTGTGGGCTGGTTGACGTGGCCGGCTGTGGCTCGGGGCGGGGTCGATCCCCTGCGGGCCAAGGACCGCACACAGTGCGCTGGCGAAACGCCGGGGTGGCCGCAACAGGCGATCCGCTGTCGCTGCGGAGCGCACCGCTGCGGACTGCTCCCCTCACAGAGCGAGAGAGGTAAGCGGCCGTGCCTGCAGCAGGCTCCCAGTGGCTTCGCGAAACAGCAGCACGATTCTCTTGCTCGCTGATATTACTTGACGAGCGCTTTCTCGGCACGGAAGTTGCGTGCACCAGCGTCCGCAGGGGGTTTCCGCCCGCACCCGTTGCCGGCAACCGCACGGTCCGACCGGCTTCGCTTTTTCGGTCTTGATGTTGCTTTCCCTCGTCTTTTTCGCGATGATAGTTGCCATCTCTCTGCCGATCGGGACCGTTTACCGCATGAATGTTGCTTCGCGACCTCCGCAGGGAGAGCTCACCCAGGCCACGCCTTCCAACCGAGCTCACCTGAGCCGCCTCGCGCGCAACGGGTCCGCCTTGCGCCTGGCGCCAGGCATCTACGCTGTGGGGGCGACGTTGCCTCCCGAGAACGTCGCGTCACTGCATCGCAACGCGATCATCGCAAGGATCTGGCCCGGCGCCGTCATCCGCGGCCGTAGCGCCCTTGCCGGCGGGCAGCCCGTCAACGGGGTCATCTACGTCGCCCACCCGAACCCACCCCGCAAGGCGCCGCTCAACCTGCCTGGGCTCGCGATCGTGCCCGAGACGGGCCCGCAGCCGCTCCCGGGCGACATGCCGCTGCCCGACGGCATCGCGCTGGCAGGACAGGCGCGGACGCTCGTTGAGAACATCGACATCCAGGGCCGGCCACCGAGGAGCCGTGCCGGCACGCTCGCGGTCGAGGACCAGATCGACACGCTCGCCCGCCGCGGGGGCCCAGGACGGATCCAACGGGTCCTTGCCGAGCTTGACGTGATCGCCGGTTCGTTCGACCCGCGCCAGCTCGCAGCGGTGCGCGAGCGGCTGGTGGCGGTGCTCGGAACGGTGACGAGCGCACCTCGCTCGGAACGGCTCGCCGCCCGTGTGGCCGGCGCCCCCTACGACGCCAACATCATCGAACGGCTCGAAGCCGTCCTTCATGCCGTCAGCAGGCTCGCGCCACAACCTCGCGCCGCCACCGGTGCGCCCGTGAGGTGGGCGTGGCTGCCCTTCTTCGAGGCGTATTTCTCCAACTTCATCGAGGGCACGGAGTTCGGTGTCGATGAAGCACGCAGGATCGTCGTCGAGGGCTGGGTCCCGCCTACCCGCCCGGCTGACGCGCACGACGTCGCGGCGACCTACCGGCTCACCAGCGACACGGCCGATCGCCGACGGGTCCCTGCCAACTCCGACGAGCTGCTCGAGTTGTTGCGGGTCAGGCACGAGGTCCTCATGGCCGCACGACCCGAGAAGCGGCCGGGGATGTTCAAGGAGCAAGCCAACTACGCCGGTGGCTACCGGTTCGTCGATCCAGACCTCGTGGAGGGCACGCTCCGGCGCGGCTTCGACCGGATGTCAGCGACCATCGACCCGATGAGCAGGGCCGTGGGGATGATGGTCCTGGTCACCGAGTGCCACCCGTTCGACGACGGCAACGGTCGGGTCGCCCGGCTGATGGCCAATGCCGAGCTCGACGTCGCCGGGCAGGTGCGGCTCGTCATCCCAACGAGCTTCCGCAACAACTACCTCGCTTCGCTCACCGCGCTGTCCAGCGGCAACGGGGACGGACAAAGCCTTCACGCGGTCATGGACTTCGCCCAGAAGTGGGTTTCGCTCGTGGACTGGGCAACCTTCGAGCGCGCCGATGAGCAGCTCCGCGAGACCTACGCCTACCTCGACCCGGCCGAGGCCGAAGGATCCGGCCGGCGGCTCGACCTGCCGACCTGACCCCGGATAGCCGTCGCATCTGCCAGGTTTGGGCAAGGAAACCGGCCCAGCTCGTTTCGGACGTCGCGGCGAAGAGCCGGGGCGTCCCCACCGATGCGGTCCTGCGGGCATCCAAGGACCGCACTCGCTTGCGGCGTGCTGACGTAGCGTCCGGTAGCACCAACGGGCGTTGTTCCTACTCGGAATCGACGCCTGCCGTCGGACCGTACCCGTACCAGCTGGCGGGCGAGATCACGACTCGCACAGCATCTGAGGGGAGCTGCTGGAGAAGTCGCTGTACGGCGACTTCATCGTACTCGGGGCGGAGAACCAGTTCGAGGATCCCAACTTCCGCGTCGACACCAAGACTCGTCATGCCCGTTGGCGGGCGTCCGTCCGCGAGCTTCTCGTTCCAAGACAAGAGCTGCTCGTAGTCGTACGACATGCCATCCCTGCTCGTTCGTGTGCAGCCTGGGCCCCGAGGATGCCACGACCGAGCGACGGCGCGATACGCCCTCTCAGTTCCGGGTGTTAGGCAGAGTTCGCCAGTGAGGCTTGCTTCTCGATCTGGGAGATGCGTGATGGGGTGACGCCGAGGAGTTGGGCGACATCGCGCACGGTCAGCCCAGCGCTGCGAAGCTCTGCCACCGCAGCGGGAGTCCGACGGTGTGCCTGGTCACTGAGCTCAGCCATGGCACGACGAAGATCCAGCGCCTCGAGGGTCTCGGCTGACACCTCGACGTGGGCCAGGTCCGGGGTGACATCTACGTCGAACGCGTCATCGTCGACATCGAGGACCAAGGCGATCGCCTCACGGATCGCACCATCTGCCTGATCCAGACGGCGTGCCTGTGAGGCGACCTCACGGCCCTGGACATCGTCGGCGATGAGCGACCACCAGTCGCCGTCACGGGTCGCGGTCACGCGGTAGGTGATCACGTCCACCATTCCTCTCCCAGTTTGGTTGCTGCCTGTCGCATAATCGATCGTGCGGTGCCTTCGGCGATCTCGCGGTGGTTCGGGATCGAGATCCGCAGGCCGTCGAGCGAGAAGACCTCGTGGCCGCCGGTGTTGCGCAGCGACGTGAACTCGAGCGCGGCGTCGTTGGCTGCGTCACGGAGCTGTCGGATGAGGTCGCGTCGCTTCATGAGGGTAAGTGTAGTAGCTGTACAGTGTCAAGTGCAGTTGATTTACTGACGTGTGAACAACCGCCGTTGTCTCTCGGTCTCCGGACCGCTGCAGGGGCCGGCTACGAGCTGTCGGTAGACCCCGGACGCATCCCGGTTGACCAAGGTCCTTGCGGCGAAGAGCCGGGGTCATCATCCACCACCACGGTCCTTCGGGTGTATGTCCGTAGGGGGGCTGCTGGTTGAGGGCGAGTTGGTCGAAGTCCTTGGCATGCCCGTCGATCGGAGATGTCATGGACACCACCACCGCTGCCCGACTCGCCTCCCGTGAGGTGCTGGAACGGTTCCTCGCCGGCTACTGGACGACGCGCACCCGGGACAACTACCGGTTCATCCTGGCCCGGTGGCTCGACTGGTGCCACGAGAATGGCTACGACCCGGTCGGTGGTGCGGACGCCGTGGCGCTCGAGACCTTCATCGCCGAGCTCAAAACGGCCGGGTATGCGCCCAACACGTGTCAACGGACGCATCTCGGCCATCTCAGCGTTCTACCGCTGGTGCGTGCGTGAGCAGCTGGTGGTTCGCAACCCGGTGGAGCTGATCCGCCGACCGTCACGCCCGACCGAGTCATCTACTGCGAGCCTGACCCGCCACCAACTCACTGACTGGCTCGCCGCGGCTGAACTCCGCGGCGGCGACTGGTGGGCAGCCGCGATGCTGCTTGGCCTCAACGGGCTGCGATGCGGCGAGCTGATCGCCTGCAACGTCGAGGACGTCGGCACCCACTCGTGGCACCACACCCTGAAGCTGACCACCACCAAGGGCGACCGGCCCACGGTGGTCGCGCTCGCGCCACCGACCATGCAGGCGGTCGCCCTCCCTCTCGATCGACGGTCGGGACCGCGGACCGCTCCTGCGCAATCGGGCCGGGCGTCGCATGACCGGCTACAACGTGCACTACCGGGTTGCCGCGCTTGCCCGTGACGCAGCGATCCCGGTGCGCCCCACACCGCACG
>JBDNIX010000027.1:0-13564 GCA_041688045.1 Nitriliruptoraceae bacterium | reverse complement strand
TGGCCGGCGAGCCAGCTACCTCGAGGTTGCAGCACGTGTTGGAGGAGGTCGATCCGGCCGACCGTGAACTCCTGCGCACCGGCGGATTGCATGTGGGCCTGGTGATGGATCACCAGCAGGACCGGTACGGCACGGGAGACTTCCGGATCCGAGGAGTGCTCGGCATCGACCCCGACCAGGGATCGATCACCGTCGGCGACCTGATCGAGGTCGGCCAGGTCGTGCAGTTCCAGGTCCGTGACGGACGATCCGCGACCGAGGACCTGCAACAGCGTCTGGTGGGTGTCGGCGCCGCGGACGGCGGTCTGCTGTTCACGTGCAACGGCCGGGGGCGGCGCCTGTTCGGCGTCCCCGATCACGACGTCACGATGGTTGAGAGGGAGCTCGGGTCACCGGTTGCCGGTGCCTTCTGCGCCGGCGAGATCGGCCCGGTCGGGGATCGCAGCGAGGTACACGGTTTCACCGCGTCACTGGCCGTGCTCAGTGACCCGGCTGGGCGGCCGTCCTAGGCTCGCGGCCGGTGGCGAAACGGGCGTAACCGCGCCGAAACGATCACGACACCACGTTGTGACGCCCGCCCGCAAGGATCACCGATACCGCGGGTGGTGCGCCACCCTGCCGGTTTACGCCAACGGCTCGACCACCGATGGTCGGGCACAAGGAGGACGACGTGAAGCTCGTCACGGCCATTGTGAAGCCGCACAAACTGGATCAGGTGAAGGAGGCCCTGCAGGAGCTGGGGGTCCAGGGCCTGACCGTCTCGGAGGTGCGCGGCTACGGCCGGCAGCGCGGCCACACCGAGGTGTACCGCGGCGCGGAGTATGCGATCGAGTTCGTGCCGAAGGTCAAGCTCGAGATCCTCACCTCCGACGAGGAGGTCAATGGTGTCATCGACGCGATCGTGAAGCAGGCCCAGACCGGGCAGGTCGGTGACGGGAAGGTGTTTGTCACGGGCGTGGATCGTGTCGTGCGCATCCGGACCGCCGAGGAGGACGCGGAGGCGCTGTGACGCCACGGTCGGCCGCATCTGGCGGACGTCCGTCGGACGGGTCGGCCGATACGCCGCTGGACGCAGCGCCGGATGCACGGCCTGTTGTCCCCCGCGGACCGGGGGAGGTCGCGGCTGCCCTGAAGGCCACCTCCGCCCGACTGGTGGTGGACGGTCCGCCGCCGGGCCGGACGTGGTGCCACGCGTGGACCGGGGCGATTGACGACGGGCTCGTCGAACTGGCGGCGCCCGTGCTGCGCGAACACCGAATCGCGGTGGTTGCCGTGGGTGGGTACGGCCGCAGGGAGATGTGCCCGGCGTCGGACGTCGACCTGCTGCTGTTGTACGACCGGTTGCCGGAGGCGGTCCTGGAGCGTGCGGTGCGCACCATCGTGTATCCGCTGTGGGACGCCGGGCTCACGGTTGGCTACGCCGTGCGTGACCGACGCGAGTCGTTGGGGGCGATCGACGACCTGGACACGGCGACCGCCATGCTGGATCTACGTACCATCGCCGGTGACGCCGGCTTCGCGCAGCTGGTCCGGGCGGAGTCCATCAAACGGCTGCGGCGGCGCCCCGACCGTTTCCTGTCGGCGCTACGCCGGGCGGACCAGGCGCGCCGCGACAAGGCCGGAGATGCTGCCGAGGTCCTGGAACCCGACCTGAAGAACGGGGCGGGTGGACTACGCGACATCCAGTCCCTGCGTTGGGCGTCGGCAGCCCTCGTCGGCAGCATCGGGCTCGATCCGCTCGTTCCCGCGGGCTACCTCGGTGCCCCCGACCGGCCCCGCCTGTCGGACGCTGAGGAACGTCTGCTGGAGGCCCGGGTCGCGCTGCAGTTGGTCGCCGGCAAAACCGACGTGCTGCGCATGGATGTGCACGAACAGGTGGCCGAACGTCTGGGTCTCGGGGACCGCGACGAGCATGACCTGGCGCCCCACCAGCTGCTCAATCGGCTGTACCTCGCGGCACGCAGCGTCAACCACGTGCACCGTCGCGCATGGGCACTGATCGATGCGGACCTGGCCCGTGGGCGACGACGCCGCGGACGTCCGACCGAGAGCCGCCTCGATGGCTTCGAGTTGGTGGACGGCGTGCTGCGCCTGCCCGAGGACCTGCCACCTTCGACGCCGGACCTGCCCACGCGGTTGCTGGCTGCGCTGACGGATTCGGGAGCGGTACTTGACCGGGGCAGCGCGTCCAAACTGCGGGCCCACGCCGAACGCGACGACGTGACGTGGGCGTGGTCGGACCGCGACCGCGAGCGGTTCGTGTCGGTGCTCTGGCGCGGTCAGATCGCGGTGGCCGCCCTGGCGGAACTCGATGACGTCGGGGTCCTCACCGCGGTACTGCCGGAGTGGGCGCCGCTGCGGGGCCGCGCGCAACGCAACCCCTTCCACCGGTATGCCCTGGATCGGCACGCGTGGCACACCGCGGCGGAACTGGGCGATCTGGTGCGTCGCGAGTCCTGGGCGACCCAGGCGTTGGAGGAGGTGGAGGACCGTGAAGCGCTGTTGCTGGGAGCGCTCTTCCACGACGTCGGCAAGGCCTTCGGGGAACCGCACAGCCACACCGGAGTACCCGTTGCCCGCGCGATGGCGCAGCGCATGGGCGCTTCCGAGGCCACGGCGCACATGATCGGCCGGATGGTCGAACTGCACCTCGTGCTGCCCGATTCCGCCCGGAAGCGGGACGTCACCGACCCGGCGCTGGCCGAGGAGATCGCCGAGCAGGTCGGTGACCGATCGATGCTGGCTAGCTTGCACCTGCTCGCGACGGCCGACGGTCGTGCGACGGGCCCGACCGCTTGGAGCGACTGGACCGCCACATTGGTCCGCACGCTCGTGACAAAGGTGAGAGCCGTGCTTGACCAACAGCCCCCCGATGAGGTCGCCGAAGGCGCGATCGTGACGGTCCGGGCGGCACAGGAGCTGGCGGAGGACCTCGGGTCATCACCTGAGGCCGTTCGCAGCCACCTCGCCGCGCTGCCGTCCCGATACGCAGCCGCGGTTTCTCCGCGGGCGGTCGTACGCCACACGCTGATGGCGAGCTCCCGGCCGGGGCCGATGGAGGTGCGGACGCGGGTCACGCCGGGGGAGGACGATCCCGATGGGCTCGACGGGCTCGACGAATTGGACGTCGTGGCACTGGATTCCCACGGGTGGTTCGCGAAGGTCGCCGGCGTGCTGTCCCTGCACGGCGGGTCCATCGTGGCGGCCGATGCGTTCTCGCGCGAGGACGGTCTGGCGATCGACACCTTCAAGGTCCACCCACCCGAAGGTGTCAGCGGCGCCTGGTGGGCGCTCGTCGAAGGAGATCTGGCCGACGCGGCCGCAGGCCGGCTCGCGGTCCGGGCCCGGGTGTCCCGCAAGGCCAAGACCGACGCGCACCGCGTGTCGCGCCTGCCCGAGGTTTCGACACAGGTCCTGCACTCGCTGGACCCGTCGGGCCGGTCCACGGTGATCGAGATCCGCACGTTGGACCGGATCGGCGTGCTCTACGGGATCGCGATGGCGTTGGCCGAGTTGGAACTCGACATCGTGGTCGCCCGGATCCAGACGCTGGGACACGAGGCGATGGACGTGTTCTACGTCCGCGATGCCGACGGCAATCCGCTCAACGACGAGCACCTCAGCGAACTGGTCCTCGGCGTCTCGTCGGCGATCGACGAACTCTGACGACGGCACGGCGTGGCGACCGCGGATCACGTTGCGGCGGCGATCAGATGGTCGCGACCGGCGTCCTTGGCGGGGAAGTACACGCTGTTGGCGAGCATGATGGCGAGACTGCTGACGACCCCATCGGCACGTTCGCACGTCGGTACGGGTGGACCGGCCCGGCTGACGAGTCGGGTGGTGCGGTGTTCCCGCACCTTTCAACATCGGCGCCGGCCCACCGTTCTTGAGGATCGAGCCCTCCCGCCGTGAGGATCGAGCCCTCCCGCGGCGCCGAGCGCGCTACAGAACGCCGCCCTCGGTCATCCGCTTGTAGTCGAGGACGCGGTCCAGCGTTTCCTCCGGCACACCGTCCTCGGCGGCGACCTCGCGCAGGGTCTGGCCCGTCTTGTGGGCCTTTTTCGCGAGCCCGGCGGAACGCTCGTAGCCGATCTCCGGGACCAGGGCGGTGACCTGCATCAGGGATCGCTCCACCAGTTCCGGCCCCTGCGACGTGGCTTCGGCGCCTTCGAGGCACTTGTCGACGAAGATCCGGCACACGCTGGCCAGCAGCGTCTCGGATTCGATGACGTTACGCGCCATCAGCGGGATCATGACATTGAGTTCCAACTCGCCGGACAGCCCGCCGACCGTGACGGCTGCATCGTTGCCGATCACCTGCGCAGCGACCTGGCGCACCGATTCGGGGATCACCGGGTTGACCTTGCCCGGCATGATCGAGCTGCCCGGTTGGATCTCCGGCAACTGGATCTCGTAGAGGCCGGTGCGCGGACCCGACGCCATCCACCGTACGTCGTTGGCGATCTTGATCAGGCCGACGGCGACGGTCTTCAGGGCTCCGGAGACCTCCACCAGCGCGTCGCGGGCACCCTGGGCCTCGAAGTGGTCCTCGGCTTCCCGGAACGGCAGCTCCGTGCGTTCGGCGATGAGCCCGATCACCTGCTCGACGAAGCCGGGCGGACAGTTCAGTCCGGTCCCGACGGCGGTCCCGCCGAGCGCCAACTCGTACACGGAGCCGAGCGAGCGTTCGATCCGCTGGATCCCGAGCTCGATCTGACGGGCGTACCCTCCGAATTCCTGCCCCAGCGTGACGGGCGTCGCATCCATCAGGTGGGTGCGACCGGACTTGACCACGTCGCCCCACTCGATCTCCTTCGCCCGCAGCGCCGTGGCGAGGTGCGCCAGTGCCGGGATCAGGTCGTTCTTGGCGACGCGCGCGACCGCGATGTGCACGGACGTCGGGAACGTGTCGTTGGATGACTGCGACGCGTTGACGTGGTCGTTGGGGTGCACCCGGTTGGAACCCAGATCCTCGCCCAGCAGTTGCTTCGCCCGGTTCGCGAGCACCTCGTTGACGTTCATGTTGGTGGACGTTCCCGATCCGGTCTGAAACACGTCGACCGGGAAATGGACGTCGAGGTTGCCGTCGATGACCTCGTCCGCAGCGCGCCGGATCGCGTCGGCCACGTCCGCGTCGACCGCGCCGGTGGCCTGGTTGGCGGTGGCGGCGGCCCACTTCAGCATCGCGTGCGCATGGACCACCTCGAGCGGGACGGGTTGACCCGACACGGGAAAGTTCTCGACGGCCCGCTGGGTCGACGCGCCCCACAACGCATCGATCGGGATCTGCATCTCGCCCATCGTGTCGTGTGCGGTGCGGAACTGGTCGGCCATGGGGTCGCTGGCTCCTCGTGTCGGGATCGGACGCGACGCGTCCGCTACCTCGCTGAATGTAGTGCGAGCCGACTCCGCGACCAGGGTCGGACGACACCTGCTGAGACCGGCAGGGCGATCGCGACCAGCACCGAGAGGACCACGGCGAGTTGGACCACGGCGAGGTTCTGAAGGACGGACGGTCGACACGGACCCGCCGGCATGTCGGTCACGCCTTCGGCCAACGAACAGTCCCGACGGTCTACGCTCGATGCAGAGACGGCAGAGGGATGATCGATGCAGCTCGTGGACGTCCGGGACGTGCGGGACGCGGCGGAACGGCTCGACGGAGTCGTCGACCGCACGCCGGTCGAACGGTCGCGGGCGATCGGCGGCTTCACCGATGGACCGGTGTGGTTGAAGTGCGAGAACCTGCAGCGGGCAGGGTCCTTCAAGCTGCGGGGCGCCTACAACCGGATCGCGCAGCTGACTGACGAGCAACGTTCCCGTGGCGTGGTCTGCGCGTCGGCCGGCAACCACGCGCAGGGTGTGGCCCTGGCGGCGTCGCTCCAGGGCGTGGCGGCAACGGTCTTCATGCCGGTCGAGGTACCGCTGCCGAAGTTGGCGGCGACCCGCAGCTACGGCGCGGACGTCCAGCTCGTCGGTACCTCCTTCGACGAGGCGATGGACGCCGCACAGACCTTCACGCAGGAGCAGGCGCGCACCTTCGTGCATCCCTTCGACCATCGTGACATCATCGCCGGGCAGGGCACGGTCGGGCTGGAGCTGGTCGACCAGGTCCCCGACGCGGCCACGGTCGTGGTCTGCGTCGGGGGCGGTGGGCTGATCTCCGGGATCGCCGTGGTCCTGCGGGCGCTGCGTCCGGACGTTCGCATCATCGGGGTGCAGGCCGCTGGCTGTGCGTCGTTCGAAGGCTCACTGGCGGCCGGTCAGCCTGTCGCGCTGCCCTCCTCGACCACGATCGCCGACGGCATCGCCGTCAAGCGACCGGGCGAGCTGACCCTGGCGCACGTCGACGCCCTGGTCGACGAGGTGGTCACGGTCACTGACGACGAACTCGCCCGGGCCGTGGTCATCCTGCTCGAGCGGGCAAAGCTGGTGGTGGAACCGGCCGGTGCCGCCGCGGTCGCGGCGATCCTTGCCGGCCGGGTGTCGCTGACCGCACCGACGGTCGCGACCGTGTCCGGCGGCAACATCGATCCGCTGATGCTGCAGCACCTGGTGACCGGTGGGCTGGCGTCCATCGGTCGCTACGCGTCCGTGCGGACACGTGTGCCGGACCGGCCGGGCGGGCTGTCCGCGCTCCTGACCCTGGTTGCGGAGCAGCGCGCCAGCGTGGTCGGAATCAGCCACCATCGTCTGGACCCCCGCCTCCAGCTCGGCTACGTCGAGGTGGTGCTCGAACTCGAGACCCGTGGCCACGACCATGTCACGGATCTGACGGCGGCGCTGGCAGCGGCCGGCTATCCGGTCGGCGATACCCGCCTGGAGTGACCGCCGGCGCGGGGTACCGTGCCGGGCACTGACCGACCAGTGAGCGCCGCGTGGACGTCCGGTACCCGACACCACCGCCTTCCGAAGGCGGCGGGGACGCCCCGGGCCCACCCCCGCCTCCGTTCGAGCGGGCCCGCCGTCGCCGTCGGCGGCGGATCATCATCGCGGGGGTCCTCGTCGGTGGGGCGTTGGTCGTCGGGCTCCCACTGCTGGCCTTCGGGGGGTGGCTGGCCCCGCAGGACGCTGCTCCGGAGGACGCCGCACCTGTGCCTGCCGAGGCTCCGGAAACGGACTCCGGCAGCGGGGAGGACGACGCCGACACCGACGGGTCCACCGACCCGGACGGACCATCTCCGGACGGCGAGGTGGGTGACCGTCCCGATCGCGAGGTCCCGGAGGAGGAACGGATCGATCCGCCGTCGTTGGGGGAATTGGAGCCCGGCGACGCGCGGATCGCCGACATGCTGCTGGACGTGGACGCCGCGGAGCGGGCGATGCTGCGCTACCAGTTGGATGCGCAGGATGCGTTCACCGACGGACTCGACGCCGACGAACCCGACGAGTTGTTCGCCGCGATCGGTGACGTGGCGAGCACCGGCCTGCAGGACCTCGAGGTCCTGCGCGAACGGCTCATGGCCGAGCAGTCCGAACCCGCCGCCGAGGACGTGCGCGAGGCCTACGTCGGTCATCTCGATTCCTGGGTGACGTACCTGACGGCGATCGAGGACGACCCGCAGATCCTGCTGGGTGATCTCACCCGCTTCACGGTGGACATCAACCGGACCGGGGACGATTTCTCCCGTGCCGTCGCGGCGTTGTCGGCCACCGATGTGGACGCCGACGTCGAACGGTTCGCGCAACAGATCGTGGAGCGCGGATTCAGTGGGCCGGAGACTGCCCAGGTGTGACCGCCAGTTCCGCCACGTCGGCGAGGACGGCCGTTAGGTCGTAGTCCTTGAGGGTGAAGATGGCGGCGGCCCCCGCGGCGCGGAGTTTGGCGGCGTCGGCCGGTGGGATGATCCCGCCGGCGACGACGGGGATGTCGTGCCCCTCACGTCTGAGGCCGTCGATGATCTGGGGAACCAGGGACAGGTGCGAGCCCGACAGGATCGACAATCCGACCAGGTGGACGTCCTCGTCGACCGCCGCACGCACGATGTGGTCCGGGGTCAGCCGGATGCCTTCGTAGATCACCTCCATACCCAGATCGCGCGCGCGGATCGCGACCTGCTCCGCACCGTTGGAGTGACCGTCGAGGCCCGGTTTGCCGACCAGGATCCGCAGTTTTCGTTCGAGGCGGCGTTCCACCGCACGCACCCGTGCACGTGCTGCCTCGATGTTGCTGGTCGTGCCGCCGACCGACGCGCTGTCCCCGACCCCTGTCGGACCCCGGTACTCGCCGAACTGCTCGCGCAGGACCTGTGACCATTCACCGGTGCTGGCGCCCGCACGGGCACACGCGATCGAGGCGGGCATGAGGTTCTCGTCCGTTGCCGCGGCACGGCCCAGTTCCTCCAGCGCGGCGGCGACGGCGTCGTCGTCACGTGTCGCCCGGGCCGCCTCCAGTCGGGCGAGTTGTTGTGTCTCGGCGGCTTCGTCCACCACCAGGATGCCGCCCTGTTCGTCGACCAGTGGGGAGGGTTCGGCGTCGGTATAGGCGTTGACGCCGACGACCGTCTGCTCGCCCGCCTCGATGCGGCGCAGGCGCTCGGCGTTGGACTGCACCAGCGCCGACTTCATGACATCGACCGCCTGCATCGCACCGCCACGTTCCAGCACCTCGTCCAGCAGGGCGGTCGCGTCGTCGATGAGGCCGTCGACCTTCGCATCCATCACCCGGGAGCCGGCGAACAGGTCGCCGTGCTCCAGCAGGTCGGTCTCGAACGCCAGGATCTGCTGCATCCGCAACGACAGCTGTTGGTCCCACGGGCGTGGCAGGCCGAGCGCCTCGTTCCAGGCCGGCAGCTACACGGCCCGTGCGCGGGCATCCTTGGACAGGGTGACTCCCAGCATCTCGATGACGATGCGGGTGATGTTGTTCTCGGGCTGCTGCTCGGTCAGGCCGAGTGAGTTGACCTGCACGCCGTAACGGAAGCGCTTCAGTTTGGGATCGGTGACCCCGTAGCGCTCGGTACAGATCCGGTCCCACAATTCGACGAAGGCGCGCATCTTCGCGATCTCCTCCACGAACCGGATGCCGGCGTTGACGAAGAAGGAGATGCGCCCGACCACCTCACCGAACCGCTCGGGCGGTACCTGGCCGCGTTCTCTGACCGCATCCAGGACGGCGATCGCGTTGGCCAGGGCGAAGGCCAGTTCCTGGACCGGGGTCGCGCCGGCTTCCTGGAGGTGGTAGCTGCAGATGTTGAGGGGGTTGAATCGCGGCAGATGTTCGACGGTGTAGGCGATCATGTCCGCGGTCAGCCGCATGGACGGCTCCGGCGGGAAGGCGTAGGTGCCGCGGGAGAGGTACTCCTTCAGAATGTCGTTCTGCGTGGTGCCCGCCAGCTCGGCGACGTCCGCACCCTGGTCCTGCGCGACGGCGATGTACAGGGCGAGGAGCCACATGGCGGTCGCGTTGATCGTCATCGACGTGTTCATGGCTTGGAGCGGGATGCCGTCGAACAACGTGCGCATGTCGTCGATCGTGGAGATCGGGACGCCGACCTTGCCCACTTCGCCGCGGGCCAGGGGGTGGTCCGGGTCATACCCCGTCTGGGTCGGGAGGTCGAAGGCGACCGACAACCCGGTCTGTCCGCGGGCGAGGTTGGTGCGGTACAGCTCGTTGGACGCTGCCGCCGAGGAGTGGCCGGAGTAGGTGCGGATCACCCACGGTCGATCGCGTTCGCGGGGCTCGCTCACAGCTACCTCCGGCGTCATGGGTGCACCGGGAAAGGGTAACCGTCGTCTCCCTGCCGGCCGGAACCGACCGCCACCGGTCGTCGGTGTGTGCACCGATGCCTGGGCCATGGCACCCTGACGCCAACAGCGGGTGACCACGAGCGGTGTCCGGTCGTCGAGGGTGGTGGGAGGTCGAGCGCGTGCCGTCACGCTCCCGCAGGCTGGGCGTCGGCGCCATCCTCGTCGGTGTCCTGATGGGGGTGGTGCCCGACATCGTGGCGCGCGCCCCGTCGCAGGCACAGACGTTGGATGACCTCGATGATGCCGAAGAGGTCATCGAGGGGTTGGATGCGGAGCTGGACGCCGCGACCCGGGCCTATGAGGACGTGTGGGCCCAGATCGAGGCCGCGCGAGCCGAACTCGACGAGATCCGCACCCGGGAACGGCAGTACGAGCAGGAGGCGGAGTGGGCCCGCCGGTTGATCAGCCTGCGGGCACGGACCGCCTTCATGGAAGGATCGACGACGACCTTCGAGGTGCTGCTGGCGTCCGAAGGTTCCCGTGAGGCGGTCCAGCGCGCCGGCATGGTTTCGGCCCTGCAACGGCGCGAGGGCGTCCGCGTGGAGGACGCGGTCGCGTCACGGATCCGCCTCGATCAGACGCGTGCGTTGATCGCGGATCGCGAGGCGACCCTGGATGCTCTGCAGGCCGAGCTCGATGCGAAGGCGGCCGACCTGTCGAGCCGGTTGGCCGCCGCCGAGTCCGAAGGCCAGGTGATCCGCACGCTCGTGTCTCGTCAGCGGCGGATATCGCGTGGCGACCAGGACGGCATCTACGCCTGCATCTTCGACGGTGCGTTCCGGTTCCGGGACACCTGGGGTGACCCGCGCAGCGGCGGCCGTTCGCATCGCGGGACGGACGTCTTCGCCCCGATGAACCACCCCGTCTACGCGATCACCAGTGGGGTCATCCAGCGGCATTCGAACGGCGGCCTGGGTGGCATCGGGCTCTATCTGCGGGGCGATGACGGCAACGTCTACTACCACGCGCACCTCAACGGGATCGAACCGGCCGCTGCCGTCGGGAACCGCGTCGTTCCGGGGGAGTTGGTGGCGCGCAATGGGTCCTCCGGAAACGCCGACCGCTCGGCCCCGCACGTGCACTTCGAACTCCATCCCGGCGGTGGTGCGGCGATCAACCCCTACCCGTGGCTTGCCGCAGCCTGCTTCTGACCGGCCGCAATGCCCTGCTCGGTCCGGTCGGGGCGTGGGCCAGGCATTACGCTCCTGGGCTGCCGCACCGGCCGCCTCGGGTCCTGCCGTGTCCGCTGTCCCTGCCACCGCTTCGGAGTCCGTCGTGAAGATCGCTCTCCCCGCCGCCATCCTCGCCGGCGCGCTGATCGCGGTGCAGTCCGCGGTGATCGGTGCCTTCGGTCAACGCGTGCATCCGTTCGTCGCCTCCACGTGGATCCACGTGGGCGGGTTGATCTTCGCGGTCATCGGCGTGCTGGTGGTCCCGCGTTTCGGGTTCGAGTTCGCGGCGGTTCGCCAGGCGCCCTGGGGTTTACTGGGTGGCGTGGCGGGCGTGCTGCTGGTGACCGGTATCGCCGTCGCGGTCGGCGGGATGGGCCTGGCCTCGACGTTGGCCGTGGTCACGGGCGTGCAGTTGCTGGTGGGATTCGCGATCGAGACCTACGCGTTGGTCGATCGCGCGACCGCGCTCGATCCGTTGCGCATCGGCGGTGCCGTGCTGATCGTCACGGGGGTGTACCTGGTGGTCAGCCGCGGTCCCGTGGCGAGCTGAGTCCGCTGCTCTGCGATGCCCGCCGACATCCGTTTCGGCGCCCGCCCTCAACCGTTCCGGCGCCCGCCGACGTCGCAATGATGCCGACCCACCGGTTGTCGGGCCGGACTACCGTGCGCCGCGAGCCATGCGAGGAGTCAGCGTGGGACGACATGTCCTGGTCTGGGATGCACCCAACGTCGACATGACGCTGGCCAACATCATCGATGACAAGCCGACGGCCAAGGATCGGCCGGACATGGCCGTGCTCGGCAACTGGTTGGTCGACCACGCGGACGACGCCGACTCGGTGATGGGATCGGTGTTCGTCAACGTCGCGTCCCATGTCGCCGGTCCGCTGCGCGGCTGGGTGCTGTGGTTGCTGGAGCAGGGCTACCGCGTGTTCGCCAAGCCCAAGGCCGGCGACAGCGACGTCGATGACGACATGATCGACCATCTGTGGGAGCAGTACGAGATCGGCGAGCTGGACGCCGTCTACGTCGGCTCCAATGATGCGCGTGCCTTTCTCAAACCACTTGCCGAACTGCTTGACCGCGGTGTTGCCGTCACGGTCCTGGGCTTCGCGGAGTACGCCGGAGGCCTGTCGACCGCGCCCGGTATCCGGTTCGTCGACCTGGAGGCCATCGAGGGTCTGTTCGCCGAACCGCTGCCGCGCATCACGCTGGAGGCACTGCCGACCAATGGTCGCTGGTTCGAGCCCACCGGACGATTGGGCGTCGGCTCCCCGCGGGCGGTGCTCGACGAATGACCGCCGTCTCGACGGGTGATCACCGATCGTGACGCCATCCATCCGTTCCGAAGTGGGCCCGTTGGTATCGGTGCTCGTGCACCGTCCCGGCGAAGAGCTCAGCCGCATCACGCCGTCCAACAAGGACGAGCTGCTGTTCGACGAACTGCTCTGGTTGGAACATGCGCAACAGGAGCATGATGCGTTCGCCGACGTCCTGCGTGGCGCCGGTGTCGAGGTCCTCTACGTCGAGGAACTGCTCGCCGATGTGGCGGCGGATCCGGCGCTGGCCGTGGCGTTGGCCGAGCGCCACGTGACCGAAACGACCTGCGGGCCCCAGGCCGTGGAGCGGGTGCGGGATCTGGTGTTGCGGGGTACGCCCCGCGAGTTGGTTGACCACCTCGTCGCTGGGGTGACCGTGGCGGAGGCCGGAGACCTGGACGGCCTGGTCGCCGCCGCCAGCGCACCGACGGAGATGGTCCTGCAGCCCCTGCCCAACCTGGTCTTCACCCGCGATTCCTCCGCGTGGGTGGGGGAGGGCGTGGTGCTGTCCCCGATGAACCGTCCGGTCCGGCGCCGCGAGACCGACCTCCTGCGCACGATCTATCGCGAACATCCGCGGTTCTCCGACGCGCCCGTGTGGTTCGGGGGCGACCCCTTCGATCACTACCCCGCCACATTCGAAGGTGGCGATCTGCTGGTGGTCGGAGAGCGCGGCCTGGCAATCGGGCTGTCGGAACGAACCACCCCGGCTGGCGTCGAGGCGCTGGCCACACGGCTGTTCGCCGCGGGTGTCGTCGACCGTGTGCTGGCGGTCGATCTGCCCAAGGTACGGGCAGCGATGCACCTCGACACCATCGTGACGCAGGTGGATGTCGACGCCTTCATCACCTACCCCCGGATGACGGCATCGCTGCACTGCTACCAGATGGTCCCAACCACGGAAGCGCGCGTCCGGGTGACGGCCGTCGATGCGTTCCTCGACGGCCTGGCCTGGGCCGCAGGCCTGCCGCAGGTCCGCGCCATCGAACCCGCGCTCGGTTCGATCCGGGCGGAACGCGAACAGTGGAACGACGCGAACAACACGCTCGCGATCGCCCCCGGTGTGGTGATCGCCTACGAGCGCAACGTGGCGACCAACGACATCCTGGAGGCAGCGGGCGTCGTCGTACACACGATCCCCTCCTACGAGCTACCTCGAGGTCGAGGTGGCCCGCGCTGCATGTCGTGTCCGGTCCGGCGGGCGGCGGCATGACGGGAGGCGCGCAGGCGGTCGCCGCATTGTCCGGTGTCGGGGTCACGGTCAACGGTGCGGCGATCCTCGACGGCGTTGATCTCGAGGTGGCGGCGGGCCGACACCTG
>JBDNIX010000258.1:0-3798 GCA_041688045.1 Nitriliruptoraceae bacterium | reverse complement strand
GTGGCGAGCATTGCGACGGTGTCACTGGTCGATCCGTCACCGTCAACGCTGATGCGGTTGAAGGTGGCGCCGACGCTCTTGCGCAGCAGCTGCTTCAGGACGGTCTTGGACAGGGGCGCGTCGGTGGTCAGCACGACCAGCAGCGTGGCCATGGCGGGTTCGATCATGCCGACGCCCTTGGCCATCCCCGCGATGACGCAGCGGCCGCCGTAGGCGTCGGTGACCTCGACGGCGACCTGCTTGGTCACCGTGTCGGTGGTCAGCATCGCGGTCGCGGCGCGGTCCGCACCGTCGGGACTCAGATCGGCGACCACGTCCGGGAGTGCTGCCTCGATGCGGCTGATCGGAAGGGGGACGCCGATGACGCCGGTGGACATCACCAGCACGTCGGCAGGGTCGATGGCGAGGTGCCCGGCGACCCCGTCGGCCAGGCGCTGCGTGTGGGCCGCGCCGTCCGGGGTGCAGACGTTGGCGTTGCCGGAGTTGATCAGAATCGCCTGGGCCCGGCCGTTGGCGGTGTTGCGGTCGGTGAGCCGGCAGGCAGAAGCTTTGACGAGGTTGGTCGTGGTGACCGCCGCGGCCGACGCTGGCTGGTCGGCCACGACCAGGGCGAGATCCGGTTTGCCGGACGCCTTGACGCCACTGACGACCCCACCGGCACGGAATCCGGCGACGGCCGTTACGCCGCCGTCGACTGGTGACAGGCCAGCAAGGTCCGCGGGTCCCCATCCGGGGATCACGCCCGGGGCGGATGCGGCGCGGGTGGATGCGCCGCCGTTTGATGCGCCGCGGGTGGATGCGCCGCGGGTGGATGCGGCACTCACGGGTAGGTCCCGACGGCCGTCAAGCCCGTGACTTCCTCGATGTCGAGCACGAGGTTGGCGTTCTGGACGGCCTGGCCGGCGGCGCCCTTGCCGAGGTTGTCGATCGCCGAGGCGACCGTCACCCGCCGGGTGCGTTCGTCCACGATCGCGCTGAGTTGGCAGCCGTTTGACCCGGCCAGCGCCTTGGTGTGCGGGAACGTTCCGGGCGCCAGGACGTGGACGAAGGGTTCGTGGTCGTAGGCGGCGTGCAGTGCGTGCTGGACGTCGTCGGCCGTGACCGTGTCGCCGAGGGTGGCGTAGCAGGTCGCCAACAGCCCGCGGCTCATCGGGACGAGGTGTGGAGTGAAGCTGATGGCACCGAGGTCGGCGGGGAGCCAGGCTTCGATCTCGCCGGTGTGGCGGTGCGCGGGAGCGCCGTAGGCCACCACGTCACCGTGGATGTGGCTGAAATGCAGGTGGTCCTTGGCAGCCCGCCCGGCACCTGATGTACCGCTCTTGGCGTCCACGATCAGGCTGCCGGGTTCGATCAGTGGCGTCAGCGGGACGAGCGCCAGCAGCGTGGCCGTCGGATAGCACCCCGGATTGGCCACCAGGGTGGCCGACCGGATGGCGTCCCGACGGGTCGCTCCGGTGGCGTCCGCCAGTTCGGGCAGTCCGTACACCACGGTGGCTGACGCGGCCTCGTCTCCCGCCGCCAGATCCGCACGCGGGTGGTCGTCGCCGTACCAGGTGACGAACCCCGCGGCCGAGAGGCGGAACGCCGCGGACAGGTCGATGACCTTCGTCCCCGCGTCGTGCAGGGCCGCGCCGAGTTCCAGTGCCGGACCGTGCGGGGTGGCGAGGAAGACGATGTCGAGTTCGGTCAGCTGCGGCAGGTCGATGGCGTCGAAACGCCGGTCCCCCGCCAGGTTCGGGAACAGATCCGCGACGGGTTGCCCCGCCTGGCCGTGGGCGGCAACCACCTCGACGTCGATGGACGGGTGCACGGACAACAGGCGCAGCAGTTCGACGCCGCCGTAGCCGGAGGCCCCGACGATTCCCGCGCGATACGCCACGTTGCCCTCCAGTCGTCATCTGCCCGGTGGTGATGCCACCGGCTGGTTCACCGGGTGGAACGAGCATCTTGCAGCATCCTGCAGAATTCTGCAAACCGCGCGTCGTGAACGGGCGGGAGACAGCGACCCGGACCATCAGGTGGGCGGTGGCTTTCGGAGCTTCTTGATCTGGCCCCGCTGTTTCTTGGAGCGCAACCGTCGTTCCTTGGAGCCGCGGGTCGGACGGGTGCGCCGCCGCGTCTTCGGCGGCGTCAGCGCCTCACCCACGATGGATTGGAAGCGAGCGATGACGGCTTCCCGGTTGCGATGCTGACTCTTGTGCTCGGATCCCGTCAGGATCAGCACGCCGTCGCCGGTGAGCCGGGACGCCAGCCGTTCATGGAGCCGCGCGCGTTGTGCGTCGGTCAGGGCCGAACTGCTGGACACGTCCCACCGCAGCTCGACCTTGGAATCGGTGGTGTTGACGCTCTGCCCACCCGGCCCTCCGGACCGGGCTGCGCGCAGCTCGAGTTCCGCCTCCGGCACGGAGACGCCACCGCGGAGCTTGATGGATGCCATGGCAGGCAGAGTAGGGAGACGCCCAACAGCCTGGGGTCAGCGGCGGAGGGTGGCCCCGATGGCCTGCGCTTCCGACGCGATGGCGTCGATGACGCGCTCGGCGTCCTCGTCGGTCAGCTGGCGGGACGCGTCCTGCAGGCGCAGGCGGATGGCGACGCTGCGTCGCCCCTCCCCCAGCTGCTGGCCGCGGTATTCGTCGAACCACCACAACTCGTCCAGAACGTCGCCGGCGCCTCGGCGGACGGCGTCCTCCAGGATCGCGTAGGAGACGACGTCGTCGGCCAGCAGGGCGACATCGATGGTCATGGCGGGATGACGCACCAGTGTGATCGACCGCGCCGGGTCGTGCCCGCCGATCGGAACGGCTGCCAACAACGGTTCGAGCAGCAGCTCACCGATCACGACCGGTTCCGGCAGATCGCGGTCGTCTGCCTCGGTGGGGTGCAGCTGGCCAATCAGCCCGACTTCCTGACCGAACAGGTGCAGAGCCGCGGTGCGGCCGGGGTGGAGGCCGTGGCGTTCCACCGGGACGCGCTCCAGCCGCCAGCGTGGGTCGTCGGGTGGTGCCAGGCGCTCCACGACCTCGTCGAGCACCGCCAACACGTCCTCCAGCGACCACCGGTCGTCGAGGTCCAACCACCGGTCACCGACCCGCAGCCCCTGCGCCGCCACGCCGATGGCCCGTGGCTGCACGGGGAGTTCGGTCCCATCGGGGGCCCGCCAGCGCCAGTCGTCGTCGATGACGGCGTCCAGAACCGTCGCCAGGGGGTCGTCGACCGGCCGGAACAACCGACCGAACTCGACCAGCGCGATGCCCGGACGCCCCTGCCCGACGTTGCGGCGGACCGCCTGCAACAGACCTTCCACCAGGGACGGACGCATCGCGGACGCGTCCTTGGCCAACGGGTTGGCCAGAACGACCCGCCCGTCGCTCGGCACCAGACCGACCATCGACCCGCCGCCGACAAACGGTCGGGACACCGATTCGGAGAAGCCGGCCGCCAGCGCGATCGCCCGCGCTTCGCGCTCCAACCGCTGCTGTGCGCTCAATCCCCCGATCTGGGTGATGGCGGGCATGGTGGCGGGAATGTCCTCGTAGCCGTGCAGGCGCGCCACTTCCTCGGCAATGTCGGCCGGACGGTGCAGATCGCCGCGCCACGACGGCCCGGTGACGTCCAGGTGGTGCTCGTCGACCGTCGCGACGTCGCAACCACTGCGCTGCAGCAGGGCCGCCTGCGCATCGGTGTCCAGGTCCAACGCCAACAGCGACCCGACCCGTCGGGTGTCGACGGTGACGCGTGACCGAGTGGCCCACGGCGGTGTCTGGTCGGCGACCATGGCATCCGACCCTCCGGGCGTCC
>JBDNIX010000257.1:0-5391 GCA_041688045.1 Nitriliruptoraceae bacterium | reverse complement strand
TCGGCGGAGTCCGTCACGGCATCACGTTGGGGTCGCCGGTCAGCATCGTGATCCACAACACGGAATGGCCCAAGTGGGTCGACGCGATGGACCCCCAGCCGCGCGAGGACCTGGACCAGGTCCGAGCCACCGGTCGCGGTAAACGTCTGACGCGGCCGCGGCCGGGACACGCCGACCTGGTGGGTGCGATCAAGTACGGCTACGACGACGTGCGTGATGCGTTGGAACGCGCCTCAGCGCGGGAGACCGCGGCACGGGTGGTGGTCGGCACGCTCGGGAAGCAGCTTCTTGCCGAAGCGGGCATCACCGTCCTGTCCCACATCGTCAACATCGGTGGCGAAGAGGTCGGGCCGGATGCGCTACGTCCGACACCTGCCGAGGTGGCGGCGGTCGATGCGTCCAAGGTGCGCTGCCTCGATGCAGATGCCGAGCAGCGGATGATCGCGCGGATCGACCGGGCGTACGATGAGAACGACACGCTCGGCGGCACGATCGAGATCATCGCGTACGGGTTGCCGCCGGGGTTGGGCAGCCATGTGCATTGGGACCGCAAGTTGGATGCGCGGTTGGCAGCGGCGTGCATGTCGGTGCAGGCGATGAAGGGTGTGGAGTTCGGTGACGGCTTCGGACTGGCGTCGACGCCGGGTTCGCTGGCGCACGACGAGATCGAACGCATCGACGGTGAATACGTGCGGATCACCGACCGGGCCGGGGGGATGGAAGCCGGGATGACCACTGGTCAGCCGCTGCGCCTGCGTGTGGCGATGAAGCCGCTGTCGAGCCTGACCCGCCCCCTGAAGACGGTGGACGTTGAGACGCATGAACCGGCCGAGGCCATCACGCAGCGGTCCGACACGTGCGCAGTGCCGCGGGCCGGAGTCGTTCTGGAGAACGTGGTCGCCTACGAGTTGGCGGATGCGCTGTTGGAGAAGACCGGCGGGGACACGGTCCTGGAGATGCGCCGCAACCTGGAGGCCTACCAGCGGGACGTCGAACTGCGCTGAGTTCGTCAACGGGCCCCCTCAGCCACATCGGAGGGAAGCCCACGTTCGGGCTGCTCTGGCACTCCCGACAGGCCGAGATCCACGCGGAACAAGGCATCCGGCCTCTCCTGGCAGATGCTGGCGAACCTTCTCGGTGCACCGCCGCCGTTGGCGGGCTCGGCGGGCTTCCCTCACCCGTAGGCACATGGTCACCGCTCGTGGGTGCGGAGGTGGGTCGTCCCATCCGCATCCATCTACCCGGCATGTCTGGTTGCGTTTCAGTTGCGGTTGCGATAAGGTTGCGACCGGAGGCAGCGATGACTGTTTCAGACGTACTCGAACCACGGGACGTTGCAGCTCGGCTGCTCGCCGAGCACGGCGAAGCCTGGGTGGTGAAGCTGACCGACGAGCTCGACCGACACCTGAACGGACGGCGGCTCGAGCGTCTCCTGCGACTCTGGCAGCTGTCCCGCTCGGATCTCGGTGCACTGTTCGGCGTGTCCCGGCAGGCCGTATCGAAGTGGATCGCCGATGACGTGCCTGCCGACCGCGTGCAGCAGATGGCCGAAATCGAAGCCATCACGGAGCTGTTGGTTCGCTACCTCAAGCGCGACCGGATTGCGGCGGTGGTCCGACGCCAGGCACCCGGGCTCGATGGGGCGAGCCTGATCGAACTGATCGCTTCGGGCCGGAGCAGCGACGCGCTGCAGCTCACGCGGCAGATGTTCACGTTCACCGACGTGCACGCGTGATCGCCGAAGACCTCCCCGACCGGCACGAGTGGTCCAGGATCTGTGAGGCGAACTGGGACGATCCACTGGATCCGAGCTTCGCACTGGCTCGCGGCGGCCGGTGGAACCCGCCGGGGACCTGGCCCACGCTGTACCTGAACGAGAATGTCGTCACTGCACGTCTGAACCTCACGCTGTTCATCGCCGACTGGCCCTACGAGCCAGAGGACCTCGCCGACGACGCCGGCCCACACCTCGCCGTCGCGCAGCTACCCCGCAACCAGCGAGTCGCGGACCTGCACACCCCGGACGGGATCGCCGCCGCCGGGCTGCCCAACTCCTATCCGCTGGATGAAGCTGGCGAGCTGGTTCACCACCGTGTCTGCCGCCCGATCGGTGAGCAGGTTCACGAAGTCGGTCTGCGCGGGATCCGGTGCCGGTCCGCGCAGGCACCCCACGGCGCCGGCCGCGAAGTTGCCTGGTTCCCGGCGACGTCACGCAGTCAGGCGCATCTGGTTGCGCGGCGGACCTACACCGAGTGGTTCTGGGGCTGACCCCACGTGTCTCAACCGGCTCGACAAGGTCCGGCCCCCTACTGCGCGAGCCCTGCAGGGCCGTCGATGTCCCGTCGTTCGATGGGGTTCGACCGGGGCGCTCATCGCGTGATCGCCTATCGTGCCGATCTGTCCGGTTCGGGTCGCCGACGAGGAAGCATCCCATGACTGCACTCATTGCCGAGGGGTTCGACGACGGTGGCCTGTGGCAGGTGCCGGAGTCGGATCGGATCTACGAACTGATCGACGGACATCTCTACGTGACGCCGACACCCGTGCTGCGCCACCAGGAGACCGTCGCGCTGGTCGTCGGTGCCATGCATCCCGGGAGTGGTCGGCGAGCCTTTGCCGGGCCGATCGAGATGGTGTTGGCCACGGACACGCTGGTGCGGCCGGACCTGGTGATCCTGTCGGACGAGCAGGCGGGACAAGTCGTCGACGCACGCATCATCGACGTACGCCCGGATGTCGTCGTCGAGGTGTCGTCGCCGACGACCCGCCGGATGGATCTGGTCTGGAAGCGGAACCTGTATGAACGTGCCGGCATCCCGGAATACTGGTTCGTCGATCTGGAGGCGCTGCGGGTCGACGTGCACCGGCTGGACGGAAGCGGGCACTACGGCCTGCCGACGACGTATCCGCGATGATCGGGGCGTGGCGCGTTGGCACGCCGATGGATGGCTCTGGTTGGTCCCCCTGATGCTGCCATAGGCTGGCGTAGCGCGTCGGTCCTTTCAGACGCCCAGGAGGTGAGCCGTGTCCGTGCCCGCGATGTCCGGCCTGACCTACGACGATCTGTCCAGCATCCCCCAGGATGACGGGCTCCGTGGCGAGCTCATCGACGGCGAGCTGTATGTCACGCCGCCGCCGGTCCTGCGCCATCAGGGGGTCCTGCTGCGGATCGCGGCGGCCCTGTTGTCCGACGCCGACAAGAACGGCGGGCTGGTGCTGCCCGCGCCGACCGACGTGGTGTTCTCGCAGACCACGGTCGTGGCACCGGACGTCGTGTTCGTCGGGCCCAAGCGGGTCGAGCTGATCACCGACCATCGTTTCATCGACATCTCGCCGGACCTGGTTATCGAGGTGTCCTCGCCGACGACGCGGCGGCTGGACCTGATCAAGAAGCGCAATCTGTATGAACGTGAGGGCGTCCTGGAGTTCTGGTTCGTGGACCTGGAGGTCAGTCGAGTGGACGTGCACCGGTTGGATGCCGGCGGGCACTACGGGGCTCCGACCAGCTTGGGGCCGGATGCGACACTGCACTGCCTGAGCGCTCCCCAGTTCGTGCTGCCGGTCGGGGAGGCGTTGTCGCGGTGATGAGTCGGAACATCTGCCTGATTGGAATGATGGTCGCCGGGAAGACGACCGTTGCCACGTTGCTGGGTGACCGCCTGGGCCGCAGGGTCGGTGACACCGACGGCGAGGTCCGGTCGTGGACGCAGACGTCCATTCCCGACCTGTTCCTCGAGCATGGTGAAGAGGGCTTTCGCGAGTTGGAACGTCATGTCATCGAGGAGCTCGCGACCTTCCACGACCTGGTGTTGTCCCTGGGCGGCGGCGCGGTGCTGCGCGACGACAACGTGACGTCGCTGATGCTCACCGGGGTGATCGTGCACCTGGACGTGCCGGTGGACGTGCTGGTGTCCCGCCTGTCGGACGACGACGTGGCCGATCGGCCGCTGCTCGGAGGTCCAGGTGGTACCAAGCAGCAGCTGCTGGAGCGCCTGGAGACCACGGCCGAAGCGCGCGCCCCGCGCTACCGGGAGGTGGCCGACGTCACCATTGACGCCAGCGGCCCGCCCGAAGAGGTCGTCGAGGAGATCGTCAGGTGGGCGCTGGCGCAGAAGGACGTGCTGACCCCGTCCGAGCACGAGCAGGTGATGACCTGACCGGCTCCGCGTGTCTGTGACCATCCACAGCCTGGGTCCAGCCGGATGCCGTGACGTAGCATGGACGCCGTAGCGTTCGGCGTCCGACGAGGAGGTGGGTGGTGTCCGCACCGGTGATGTCCGGCCTGACGTACGACGACCTGGCCGGCTTTCCTCAGGACGACCGCCTCCGCCGTGAACTCATCGACGGGCAGCTGTACGTGTCGCCATCACCGATCGTGCGGCACCAACGTGTCGTCGTCCGGATCGCGGCCGCGCTGCTCGCGTACGTGGATCAGCACGGCGGCCTGGCGGTCCCCGCCCCAATGGACGTGGTCTTCGCCCGGGCCACCGTGGTGGAGCCGGACGTGGTGTTCATCGGTCCGGACAGGGTGGACGGGTTGTCCGATGAGCGGTTCGTCGACATCGTCCCCGATCTGCTGGTCGAGTTGTCGTCGCCATCGACACGACGGTTGGATCTGGTGAAGAAGCGCAGCCTGTACGAACGTGAAGGCGTCCGCGAGTACTGGTTCGTCGACCTGGAAGCCGATCAGGTCGACGTGTACCGGTTGGATGGGGACGGCCGGTACGGCATGCCGGTCACTCTGGGGGACGGGCAGACGCTGACGTGCATGGACGCGCCGGGGTTCGAGTTGTCGGCGACCGCGGCGTTGTCCAGGTGACCGAGCCTGCTGTCGTGACGGTCCTGCTGAGCGATCGTACGTATCCGGTGTTGGTCGGCCGCGGCCACCTCGATGCTGTGGCATCACACGTCGAGCTGCCGGACGGTGCCGCCAACGCGCTGGTCGTCACCCAGCAGGCCATCGTCGATGCCGGGCACGTCGATAGCGTCGAGGCATCACTGCGCACCGCAGGCCTGGCGGTCCACCGGCAGGTGGTGCCGGACGGCGAGCCCGCCAAGGAACTGAGCGTGCTGGCGTCGCTGTGGCAGGTGGCGGCGCAGGTGCCGTTGTCGCGGTCGGATGTGGTGGTTGCGGTCGGCGGTGGTGTGGTCGGGGATCTGGCCGGGTTCGCGGCGGCAGCATTCAACCGCGGCATCGCGGTGCTGCAGGTGCCGACCACGCTGCTGGCGCAGGTGGATGCGGCCGTGGGCGGCAAGACCGGCATCAACCTGCCGGAGGGCAAGAACCTGGTGGGGGCGTTCCACCAGCCCATCGGGGTGATCTGCGACGTCGATGTGCTGGCGACGTTGCCGCCACGGGTGCTGGTGGAGGGCCTCGGCGAGGTCGCGAAG
>JBDNIX010000026.1:0-6252 GCA_041688045.1 Nitriliruptoraceae bacterium | reverse complement strand
GCGGAGCCGCCGTTCACCGATGTGCAGGGTGTGCATGCCGATGCGGTCGGCAGGTTGGCGGAGGCCGGGATCGTCGACGGCCGCACGGGCGAGTTGTTCGAACCGCTCGCCAACGTCCGCCGGGATCAGCTTGCGGCCATGATGGTGCGCACCTACGACGCCATCGCGGACGAGCCTCCTGTCGCGGCAGACCACGGCTTCATCGACCTGGACGGCAACGTCCACAGCAACGCCATCGCGCGTGCAGTTGCGCTGGATCTTGTGCAAGGCGTGACGGCCACGACCTATGAAGGACGGCGCCCGTCCACACGTGGGCAGACGGCCATGGTGGTCGCTCGCCTCCTGCAGCGCCTGAGTGCTGACGGGTTGTTCGGGGTCACGATCCTGTCCCCGGGTGGCTACGACGCCCGAATCGGGCCGCTTCCCGACTACCTCGAGGCACAGGTACGCCAATCGACCTGGCGGTCGGGGTGCCCGGTGGCGCCATCCGAGTTGGCTCTGGCGGAGGTCGTCTTCGCCGACTTCGACGGCGTGGATCGGTGGGGGATGCTGGTGGTGAACGGCCAGCACGCCGACGACATCGCCCGCGCCTTCGGCGACCTGTACGCCCAAGACTTCCGGATCGCCCGGATCGAACCGATCGAACGGTACGGCGGTGACGACGACGCTTCCATGGCGGCCAACAATACTTCGGCGTTCAATTGCCGGCCGGTGAGCGGCACGTCGCGATTCTCGCAGCACTCGTACGGCTGGGCGATCGACATCAACCCGATCGAGAACCCCTACGTGCGAGGCAGCACGGTGTCGCCGTCAGCAGGTCGCGCCTACCTCGACCGGGGTGACGTCCGACCCGGAATGCTGGTCCGACCGGGCCCCGTCGAGGCGTTCGATGACATCGGCTGGGGCTGGGGCGGCGACTGGAACACCCTCAAGGACTACCAGCACGTGAGTCTGACGGGCGGCTAGCCCCGGCCGCGTACACATCCCGCGTGTTCGGGCCGGGGTGCCGTGAGAGTCCATGCCTACCGAGGTTCGGTGTCTGCCGAGGTTCAGCTGTTGGGGTTGCCCTTGCCGGCCCGACCGGGCGCGCTCGCGCTGTTGCCGGGACCGTCGCTGTGCGTTGACCCTTGGATCGCAGGATCGGTGACGTCTGGAACCTCGGTGATGTCGCCGCTGGGGCCTTCACCACGGTTTCCGTTGTCGGGCTTCGGCTCCAGCTCGAGTCCGTTCTCCCAGTCCGGATCATTGCGAGCGGCTGCAGAAACCGCCGGCCCAAGGTGGCCGCTTCGTGCGCGCTTCGAGACCGCTGCACCGAAGCCCGGGCCGGGCTCGATGCCTTCGGTCCCGTCCTGGTCCCAGGTCAGTGCTCTGTGCACTCGCTTGGCGGTGTCTGAGCGCTCGTCCTCAGGTTCGTCGTCCTCCAGGGACTCCAAGTCCCCGAACTCGGTCTCCGGAACCTCCTGGACGCGTGCGTTGTCACCTTCGTCGGCGGCGGCCGCGGCCTCGTCGGGTGGACAGTCGCCGGGCTCGTCCGGGTTGCCAGCGGGGTTGGCCGTGTCCAGGCCGACTTCGGCGGCGTCGGGACAGAGCATGTCGGGTTCGTCCTCAACGCCACCCGTGAGGTCGGACGCTTCCTCATCCGTCAGCGTGACCTCGTCGTCTGCTGTCAAGGTTGCGTTCTGGGCGACGGCGACGCCACCTCCGACCAGCAGCGTCGCGGCGACCGCGGAGGCGGCGCCCTTGGTGCTCAGTGACGCGAACAGTGCAGAGAGGCCGGCCATCGAGGTTCCTTCGGACGGTGCGGCTATCAGATGTGGGTATCACTTGTGTCAGCGACGCGCAGCCGACTCCCGTGACGGCGGATCTGTTGACGTGCGCTCTGAGCACGCAGTGTTACATCCGACTACAGAGGGTTACCGCCGACGCGTCCGCTGAAGTGAAGTGACCTCCCCGCGGTCAGTTGGCTTCAATGGGCGCCGCAAACAAGCCCCCAGGTGGTCGCGGGACGCGGGCCCTGAAGCGAAGTGACCTTCCCACGGTCAGTTGGCTTCAACGGCCGCCGGTTGAAAGCGCCACACCGCCGAACTACCCGCTGGCGGGATGCTGGACGGGGTTCTGGTCGGGTCTTTGATTGCTCGTGCCACCGTTGGGTGTGTCGGCCGGGTCCTAACCCTGCCCGCCACCTGCAGCATCGGAAACCTGCCCACCCCCGGACGCAGGAGAACCACCAGACGGCGACGTCGGTGGCTGGTTGCCGGGTCGGTCCTCGGTCTGCCCAGGGGGAGTCTCACCCTGGCCGGGCGGTTCCGGAGTTCCGGGCTCGACGGGTGGGGGATCCTGGTCGGGCCTGCGATCCGGTAGTGGCGGAGTTTCGCGGTCCTGCCCCGTCGCATCATCAGGCGGGTCGGGATCCTCGCCCTGGCCGGGGTTGTCGGTTTGACCCGGGGCGGTGTCCTGCCCCGGCGCTTCGTCCAGACCCGGCGCTTCGTCCAGACCCGGCGCTTCGTCCAGACCCGGCGCGGTGTCCTGCCCCGGAGCGTTCTCGCGTGCCGATTGGGAGGTGTCCAATCCGGGCCTCCCGTTCCCGGGCCAGCCTTCGGGCTTGGGGGACCCTCGGAACGGCGCCTGGTCGCGCACGGCGTGGCCGGGCGGTGGATCGAATGTCGGCCGTTGCTTGGCGACGTCCGGATCGCCACGCAACGAATCCGTCGCCGGCGAGGGCAGTGTGATGCCCACGCGTTCGGCCACCTCGGCCATCACCTGTTGCGCCGGCGCCGGCAGCGAACCCAATCCCGCGAGGGTGGCGACCAGCGCGAAGCCGGCCGCGACGGCCACACCAGCGACCCGGAACCCCCCGCGTCCCTGCGCTGAACCCCGCGCAGCCTCGACCTTCATCGCCTTGAGATGGCGCTGCATGGTCACTGCGTCCGGTGACTCCTCGAGCACCTCCGACATGCGACCAAGCAGCGCAGCCAATCCGGGCTCTGCGGACTCGTCCACCAGAGGTTGCCCCGCCGAGGCGGGGGCGTCGGAGCGCCGCGATGGGTTGGTCATGTCATCCATATCAGCGCCTGCTGGCGTCAGTTGGAGGCGGCAATTCTCGGACTGTGCGCTCTCCGAGCAGCGTGCGCAGTCGATCGAGGCCCCGTTTGGTCAGAGCCTTCACCGCATCGGGGGACCGTCCGGTGATCGTCGCCGTTTCCGCAACGCTCAGATCGCCGAGCAATCGCAGCAGCAGCACCTCGCGCTGTTCGTCGGTGACGCGATCGAGCAGCGCCGCGACGTCATCACGCTCCATCTCCTCCAGCGCCATCGGTTCAGCACCGGCGACGGATGGCAGAGCGGCTTCGACCGCCTGCGCACCGACCGCGTCGGACGGCTTGCGCACCCGGCTGCGACGGGCATCGAGCAGTCGCCGGTGTGTGATCGTGAAGGCCCACGACCTGAAGCCGGCCTCGTCTCCCGTAAAGCGGTCGATGTCGCGCACCACCTGCAGCATCGCCTCGCCGAGGATGTCTTCCGGGTCGGGTGCGTTCTGGCCCCGCAGGTAACCGAGCAGCGGCCCCGCCAGGTCCCGGTAGATCGCTGCCCATGCGGCATCGTCCCCGCGCCGGGCGGCGTGGAGAATCGCGGTGAACCGGTCATCGAGCGTGGTGACCCCCCGGTGGTTCAGGGCGCGAACCTATTGCCTGAGCCGACCCCTATGCTTGATCTTGGAGCAGAGGTCGGTCGTCGGATCAGAACGCGAGGCCCAGATGCAGACCGACCGCGCCGCGGCGACCACCGCCAGGCCACGACCACGGCAACCGAACCTCCCCACATCCATCGGCATCCAGCGCGTACAACACGACTATGCCGGCGCCCAGGCGGTGGTGACCGGAGGTGCCGGGTTCGTCGGTGCCCATGTGTGCCGAGCCCTGCACGCGGCCGGTCTGCGTGTGCACGCGATCGACTCGTTGATCACGGGGAGCCGAAGCAACCTCGCCGACCTCCTGGACGACCCACGTGTCACGCTCGACGAGGCCGACGTGGTGGACCACCTCGATGTGCCTGCAGAGGTGGACGTCGTGCTGCACCTGGCGTCGCCGGCCTCCCCGGTCGATTACCTCCGCCATCCCATCCACACGCTGAAGGTCGGGTCCATCGGGACGCTGCACGCGCTCGGTGTGGCCCGGGCGACAAGTGCGCGCTTCCTGCTCGCGTCGACCTCGGAGGTCTACGGCGACCCGCAGGTGCACCCGCAGCCGGAGACCTACCTGGGGAATGTGGATCCCACCGGATCGCGCGGTGTGTACGACGAAGCCAAGCGGTTCGCCGAAGCCATGACCTATGCCTATCAGCGGGACCACGGCGTGGATGTCCGCGTCGCCCGCATCTTCAACACCTACGGCCCGGGGATGCGCGTCGACGACGGCCGTCTGGTGCCGACGCTGATCGGCCAGGCGCTCTCCGGCGAGCCGCTCACGGTGCATGGTGATGGCCAGCAGACTCGCTCGCTGTGCTTCATCGACGACCTCGTGGACGGGCTGCTCCGCCTGCTGGTGTCCGACCGGGTCCAACCTTGCAACCTCGGGTCAGACGTCGAGGTGACCGTCCTGGACGTCGCCCACCTGATCCGCGACATGACCGGCAGCAACGTCGAGGTGGCACACGTCGACCGCCCCAGCGCGGATCCGCAGCGCCGACGGCCGGACCTCGGCGTGGCGCGGGATGCCCTTGGCTGGGAAGCGACGGTCGACCTGCACGACGGCTTGCAGCGCACGATCGCCTGGGCCCGCGAGCGATCGGCTGCCCGGCAGAGCTGAGCGGCGGACATGTCGCCTACTCGTGTGGGAACACCGCCTCGATGCGCGGCCCGGAGGACGTCCAGAAGACCTTGTAGGGGAACCTGCCGGGTACAGCGAGACGTAGCACGATCCCGCCTGGGGTCTGGACCGCGGCTGACATCGCCTGCGCGCGGCTGGGGTGGTCGAACACCAGCTCGCAGATCGTCAGGATGTCGTTGTAGAGATCCGGGTCCGAGACCTGCAACTCGTCAAGTTGTTGATCGGCGACCTCGGAGTAGTCCGACAGATCATCGGGCATCAAGCGCGCTCACGGCGGCGCCGCGACGTCTTGGATTGCATCGCTCGCGCGAGCAGTTCCTGCAACTCCGGTGTCTCGTCGTACTCGGCCTGGGCCTCCGAGACGATACGCGCCGGTTCGAGCAGGATGCTGCCATCGGCGTTCTCTCGCAGAAGGAACCTCTGGTCAGGGTGGCCGGGTAGCACCGCCCGGCTGCGAGCATCGGTCTGTACGAGCTGTTCGGGTGGCATCTTGGAGCCTTCCCTGCGTCGTGCTTCTGCCAGACCTCGCGTCGTGCCTCTGCCAGATCGTACCGGCAGCACCCCTGTTGGGCAAGCGGGAAAGTGGGCACGCGGGAAGTAGGGAGGAGGCCACCGTCCGGCCTTGTCCGCATCTCATCACACCCGCTGCTGAAGTCAGGCCGCGGTCAATCCGAGGTTGGCGTGGATCTCGCGCGTCGCCGACGATCGGTTGAGGGTGTAGAAATGCAGTCCCGGAGCGCCGGCGTCCAGGAGTTCCCGGCACAGCTCGGTGGCCACGTCGACGCCGATGCGGCGGACCGCGGCGGGGTCATCCTCGACCGCTCGGAGCCGTTCCACGAGCTCCGCGGGCACCTCGGCGCCGGACAACTCGGCGAACCGCACGATCTGGTGCACGTTGGTGATCGGCATGATGCCGGGAAGGACGGGAGTGGTGCAGCCGCGTGCGGCCAGATCCTCGACCATGCCGAGGTAGTCCGACGCGCGGAAGAAGAACTGTGTGACCCCGAAATCGGCCAGTTTCAGCTTCGCCGCCAGATGGTCCCGGTCGGTCTGCAACTCCGTGGCGAGCGGGTGGCCCTCGGGATGCGCCGCCACCCCGATCGCGAACGCGTCGCCACCAACCTCCCGCGCCAAGGCGACCAGGTCCCTGGCGTGCTGCAACTCCCAGAAGGCGTCGGCATCGTCCTTCGGCGGGTCGCCACGCAGGCACATCACATTGCTGACCCCGGCGTCGCGGTACCGCTGCAGGATCGCCACGAGTTCATCGCGTGTGTGGTTGACGGAGGTGAGGTGCGCCATCGGTGTCATGCTGGTCTTCGCCAGCAGGTCAACGACCAGCCGGTGGGTGCGATCCCGTGTGGACCCTCCGGCGCCGTAGGTCACCGAGACGAACGAGGGCCCCAACGGCTCCAACTCGTCGAGCGCG
>JBDNIX010000256.1:0-2625 GCA_041688045.1 Nitriliruptoraceae bacterium | reverse complement strand
GTCTGGCACGTCTCTGCCGTGCGTACGCCATGCGTGTGGTACCGGTGCCGTGGGTTTTGCAGCCACCACCGGAGGCTGCGTGACCGCGCCGCGCGCCGACGGAGGTCCTCCGTGATCAGATGTCGAGTTCCTGCGCGAAGTGGGCGTTGGAGACGATCCATTCGCGCCGCGGGTCGGTCTGGTTGCCCATCAGCAGGACGAACAGTTCGTCTGCACGGGTGGCATCCTCGATGTTGATGCGCAGCAGCGTCCGGCGTTGCGGATCCATCGTGGTGGTCCACAGCTGATCGGCGTCCATCTCGCCGAGCCCCTTGAACCGCTGGATCTCGACGCCCGTGGCTCCTTTGAACTCCCTGCGGTGCAGCAGGTCGCGTTCCTTGTCGGACATCGCGTAGTGCACCTTTGAGCCCTTGCGCAGTTGATACAGCGGGGGCTGGGCGAGGTAGAGGTGGCCCTTTTCGATGAGGTAGGGGGTGAGGCGGTAGAAGAAGGTGAGCAGCAGGGTGGTGATGTGGCCGCCGTCGACGTCGGCGTCCGCCATCAGGATGATCTTGTCGTAGCGCAGCCGGTCGTGGTCGTAGCTGTCGCCGACGCCGGTGCCGACGGCCTTGACCAGCGCCTGGATTTCGGCGTTCTCCAGCACCCTGGTCAGCTGGGCCTTCTCGACGTTCAGCACCTTGCCGCGCAGGGGCAGGATCGCCTGCGTGTGCCGGTCGCGGGCCGCTTTGGACGAGCCGCCGGCCGAGTCTCCCTCCACGACGTACAGCTCGGTCTCCGACGGATCGCGCGAGGTGCAGTCGGCGAGCTTTCCGGGCAGCCCGGCGCTGTTGGAATCCAGCAGCCCTTTGCGGCGGGTGAGCTCACGGGCGGCCTTCGCGGCCTGGCGGGCCTTGGCGGCGACCGAGGCACGCTTGACGATCTGCCGGCCCTTGGCGCGGTTCTTCGCCAGCCACGCGGCGAACTCCTCGGCGACCACCAGCTCGACATAGCTGCGGGCGACCGTCGAACCCAGACGGCCCTTGGTCTGGCCCTCGAACTGCGGATCGGGCAGTTTGACGGACACGACCGCGACCAGGCCTTCACGGATGTCGTCGCCCGTGAGGTTGGGGTCCTTCTTCAGCAGCGCGCCGGTGTCGCGGCCGAACTTGTTCAGGGTGGACGTCAGCGCGCGTCGAAACCCCTCTTCGTGGGTTCCGCCGTCGGCGGTTCGCACGATGTTGACGTAGCTTCGCAGACGCTGGTCGTGGAAGCTGTCAGACCAGGTGAAGGCGAGGTCGAGGGCGACCGGGTGGCCCTCCCAGTCGCGCCGGTCGGCGATCTTGACCGGCGGCACCAGCGCGTCGTTGCCGGCCAGCAGTTCCTTGACGAAGTCGCCGAGTCCGTCCTTGAACTTCAGCGTCTGCGACCGACCGTCGCGGTCGTCCGACAGCACGAGCTCAAGGCCCGGGTTCAGCAGGGCCGTCTCCCGCAGCCGCTGGGCGATCACGTCGTAGTCGAGGTCGGTGGTCTCGAAGATGTCGGTGTCCGGCCAGAACCGCACCAGCGTGCCGGACCCCTTGCGTTTGCCCACCTTCTTCAGCGCGTCGGAGCAGGGTCCGCGGGCGAAGGCGATGGTGTGCATCGCGCCGTCGCGGGTGACCTCTACCTCGGTGCGGCTGGACAGCGCGTTGACCACCGACACGCCGACGCCGTGCAGTCCGCCGGACACGGCGTAGGACTGCTGGTCGAACTTGCCGCCGGCATGCAGGGTGGTCAGTGCCAACTCGACGGCGGGGAGCTTCTCGGTGGGGTGCTTGTCGACCGGGATGCCACGACCGTCGTCGGTGACCTGGCACCCGCCATCGTCCAGCAGGCGCACGGTGATCTTGCCGGCATGCCCGGCGAGGTGTTCGTCGACGGCGTTGTCGACGACCTCCCACACGAGGTGGTGCAGCCCACGCGCGTCGGTGGAACCGATGTACATCGCAGGACGCTTGCGCACGCCCTCCAGTCCCTTGAGGACGCTGATGTTCTTGGCGCTGTACTCGGTCACGGTCGGCCTTGCGGGAGCGGTTGGACGGCGGCGTCGGGCGGGATGACCGCACGGTACGTCAGGGCAGCGACAGAGCCGAGCACCCGCGCACACGAGCTGTGGACCGCGGCCGGCTGGCGTCACCTTCGGTGCGGGTCTGTGGACACCCTGCCACCGGTGTAGTGGTCTGCGCTATGAACACCTACATGCCGCAACCAACCAGCGTCCATCTGCCAGAACCAGGGAAGCGCCGCCTGGATGCCGCCGCGGACCAGGATGGCGTCGCCGCGTCAGCGGTGGCCGTGCGACTCATCGACGAGGGGCTGCGCATGGCCGAACACCCCGGCGTGGCGTTCCACGACAGCCCGGCGAACGGCCGGGTGGCCACGTTATCGAACGGTCCGGACATCGCTGAGGTCATCGATGTCCTCACGTCCCTGGACGCGCGGGGCGAGCAGCGGTTGGCGGAGACCGCCGAATGGTTCGGCCTGAATGTGTCGCGGATCAGGGTCGCCCTGGACTACTACACGGACCACCGCCAAGAGATCGACGGGCAGATCGATCGCCGCAACCGGGAAGCGGCGGAGCATCGGGGTCGCGACGAGGTCGCCCGG
>JBDNIX010000255.1:0-16765 GCA_041688045.1 Nitriliruptoraceae bacterium | reverse complement strand
GTGGCGACCGACAGGTTCAGCTGCATGATGAGAGCACGATCGTCGTGCATCACCGTGACGTCGTGGAGGGCGATACTGGTCATGGCCTGCAGTGTCCGTCCTGATCGCGGCCCTGTCAGTTCCTACGTCCGGGCGACATACGCTGTGCTGCCCCGCACGTCCCGAGGAGCCCACCGTGCTGACGCTGTACCCCGCGGTCGACATCAAGGACGGCCGCGCCGTGCGTCTGACCCAGGGGCGTGCCGATGCGCAGACCATCTACGACGAGGATCCGGTCGCGGCCGCGTCCGGCTTCGCTGCGGCCGGATCATCGTGGTTGCACGTCGTCGACCTGGATGCCGCGTTCACCGGTGAACCGCGTAACCGTCACCTCATCGAACGGATCGTGGCCGCGACCGGGTGTCGGGTCCAGGCCTCCGGTGGCGTCCGGACGCTGGACGACGTCACGGCGTCGCTCGACTACGGCGCCGAACGGGTTGTGATCGGCACGATGGCCCTGAACGACCCGGGCTTCGTTGAGCGTGTGCTGGACGCCGTCGGCCCCCGGATCGCCGTCGGCCTGGACGCGCGCGGCACCGTCCTGCAGGCACGGGGATGGACCGAAGATGCGGGGGACCTGTTCGACGCGCTGAAGATCTTCACCGCCATGGGTGTGCCCCGGTTCGTCTACACGGATGTGGCCAGGGACGGGATGCTGCAGGGCCCGAACGTGGACATGCTGCGGCAGGTCGCCGACGCGACGACGGCCCAGGTCACGGCGTCGGGTGGGGTCAGCAGCCTCGATGACCTACGGGTCCTGACGGACTGCCATCCTCGCGTCGATGCCGCCATCGTCGGCAAGGCGCTCTATGCCGGAGCCTTCACGATCGAACAGGCCCTGGCCCTGCAGGCGGAGCAGGAGTCGTGAGCGGGGGACTGGCGGTGCGGGTCATTCCGTGTATGGACGTCACCGGTGGACGGGTGGTGAAGGGCATCAACTTCGTCGACCTGCGCGATGCGGGGGACCCGGTCGAGCTCGCCCGGACCTATGACCGTGAAGGCGCCGACGAATTGTGCTTCCTCGATATCACGGCCTCCAGCGATGCTCGGGACATCATGGTCGACGTCGTGGAACGAGTCGCTGACGAGGTTTCGATCCCGTTCACGGTCGGCGGAGGCATGCGCTCCGTTGCGGATGCGCGCCGGATGCTGCATGCGGGCGCGGACCGGATCGCGTTCAACACCGCGGCGGTCGAACGGCCCGAATTGATCGCCGCGGCCGCGGACGCCGTCGGATCGCAGTCGGTGGTCGCCGCGGTCGATGCGCGGCGCCGCGATCCCAGCGACCCGAGCGCCGGCTGGGAGGTCACCGTGCACGGGGGTCGCACGGCAACGGGGATCGACGCGCTCACGTGGTGCGTGCAGACCGCGGAATTGGGCGCCGGAGAGATCCTGCTGACCTCCATGGACCAGGACGGGACCAAGTCGGGATTCGATCTCGAGTTGCTGCGCGCCGTCACGGCGGCCGTTGGCATCCCGGTCATTGCCTCCGGAGGCGCCGGGACCGCGGATCATCTGGCCGACGGTGCCATAGTGGGCGGAGCGTCGGCGGTGTTGGCCGCGTCGATCTTCCACTTCGGCGAGCTTCGGATCCGTGACGTCAAGCAGGGGATGGCGGCGCGTGGACTGCCGGTACGCGCGGTGCCCGAACCGCTCTGATCGCGCCTCAGGACCCGGAGGTCGCCTCGGCAGCAGCGCGCAGCAGCGCGTCGATGGACCGGTTGAGGTCGTCATGTGACCGACTGGGGACCTGATCGAGGCCGCACTCCGAGCAGCGCTGCATCGGCAGGTCGAACCGCAGCGTCGTCACGTCCAGGTCCGGTGGGCTCACCGTGACCGCGCGATCAGTCCGGCGGACGGGCATGGACATCGAGGTGGCACACGAGGCGCAGGCGTCGGCCCTCAGTACGCGGGCACGGGCGACGGGCAGCGCGTCCACCCAGGCCTGCCGCGCGGCATCGTCGAATCCCTCCGGAACACGGGGCCGCCCGCACGTGCACACGACAACCGGCACGCGTTCTCCGAGGACCGCGATGGATCCGTACGTGGCCTCAACCGTGGCATGGGTCCACCGGCCGTCGCCACCCCCACAGGCGGAGCATGGCGCCGTGGTCATCATGGCGGGCCGGCGGTCGTCACCCGCCGGCGTCGTCCGGGCACCGCTGCCTCACTGTTGGTCGAAAAGGTCCTGGAAGAGGTCTTCCTCGAGCTGACGTGCGCATTCGTCTTCGTCGCCGGTCTCCTGGATGCACTGTTCGAGCGAGTTGAACTCGTCCACGAAGTCGCCGCCGACGTTCTGGAAGAACAGCGCCACACCGATGGTGACCAGCAGGGACACGATGATCGCGAGGATGCCGGTGATGATCCCGGTGATGGCCATCCCACCACCTGCGCTGGTGGTCTTGGCCTTCTTGCGCCCGACGAACCCGAGGACCAGCGCAGCGATACCACCCAGCGTGCCGATCAGCCCGATGAACGGGAAGATGGAGATCAGCAGGGACAGGATCCCGATGATCAGCGCAGCAACGGCCATGCCGTTGGTACCCGAAGAGGCCGATTGTCCGGCGGGAACCGGACCTGCCGAGGGGAAGGTCGACCCGCCGCCGGACGGTGAACCACCGGGCGGTGACGCGCCGTAGGAGGGAGGTGAGGCCGCAGTCGGCTGGGATTCCATCGGGGCCGTCCGCGAAGGTTCCGGCTCTCCCGAGGGCGTGGCTCCTGCGCCCGATTCGCCAGGGCCGCCGTCGAGCGGATCGGTGGAACTCTGTCCGCCGTCAGCGACGTGATCGGTCCACTGCTCACCGTCCCAGTAGCGGTGTTCGTGCCGGCCGGTGGGGTCGGGATGCCAAGCTGGAGGGTTCGCCATGGGGTGGCTCCTTGCTGCCGCCTGCGCTGGATCGCGTTCTGGATGCGCAACCTAGCCGAGATCAGCTCTCGAGGCAGCCAAGCGCACGGATAGGCTCCGGAATCCGGCCCGCCGGCTGGTTCCGCACATTCCCAGGAGATGACGGTGTTGACCGCTAGCCAGCGCGACATGTTGCAGTTCGACGATCAGGGGCTCATCCCAGCCATCGTCCAACAGCACGATTCCGGCGAGGTACTGATGGTCGCCTGGATGGACGCGCCGGCCGTTGGACGGACCCTGGAGATCGGTGAGACCGTCTTCTACAGCCGCTCCCGGCAGCAGCTGTGGCACAAGGGCGCAACCTCGGGCAATACGCAACGCGTGATCGACCTGCGCGTGGACTGCGACGGTGACGTCCTGCTCGTCCTCGTCGACCAGCAGGGAGACGGTGTCGCCTGCCACACCGGTGAACGCAGCTGTTTCCACCGTCGGCTGGAGGCAGGCCCCGATGGTTCGGCCGCCGCGGCTCCGCCACTGGCCAGCGGTGCCTGACCGTCCACACCCCGGCCACGCTCTGCGGCCACCACGGTAGGAGCATCTCAGTGAGCGTTCAGCCAGACCGCGACGAATTTGTCCGCCTTGCCGCCGACCATGGGGTCGTCCCGGTCCGACGCGAGGTACTGGCCGACCTGGAGACACCCCTGTCGGTGTACGCCAAGGTCAGTGGGAACGGCCCCAGCTTCCTGCTGGAGTCCGCCGAGCACGGTGAACGCTGGGGCCGCTATTCCTTCGTCGGCTTCGACCCTTTCCTGGTGCTCACCGGCCGGGACAACGCCGTGTCCTGGCAGGGCACACCACCGACGGCCGCCGAGGAAGCCTCCGGGCCGCTGGATGCGCTCGCACGGGTCACCGACGCCCTGCGGGCCCCACCGCTCCCCGATGTGCCGTTGCACGGGGGTGCGGTCGGGTACATCGGCTACGACGCCGTCCGCGAGGTCGAACAGATTCCCGACACAGGTGAGGACGACCTCGGCCTTCCCGACGTGGTGATGTTGTTCCCGCGCCACGTCGTGGCGCTGGACCACCTGCGTCAGGTGATGACCGTCGTGACCAACGTGGTGACGGACGGCGTTCCCCCCGAGGCGTTGACCGAGCGCTACGACGCTGCCGTCGCCGCAACCGACGCCGTCGTCGACCGCCTGGCGTCCGCCGCCCCGCCGCTCGGCCCGGTTGCGCCCCCCGAACGGGGCCCGACGGAGTCCGTCCCTTCGAACCTCGACTCGGGTGTGTACGAGGACATGGTGGAACGGGTCAAGGCCTACATCCGCGCGGGGGACACCTTCCAAACGGTCGTCAGTCAGCGGTTCTCGCTGAAAACCCCCGCGTCCGCGTTCGACCTGTACCGGGTGCTCCGGGTCATCAACCCGTCGCCGTACCTGTATCTCATCGACCTCGGTGAGTCCCAGATCGTCGGATCCTCTCCGGAGGCACTCGTGCAGGTCCAGGGCCGCCATGTCGAAACCTGGCCCATTGCGGGGACCCGCCCGCGTGGCGCCACCCCTGAACAGGACACGGCCTACGAGCACGAACTGGTCAGCGATGCGAAGGAGCGAGCCGAGCATGTGATGCTCGTGGATCTCGCGCGCAACGATCTGGGGCGCATCAGCGAGATCGGCTCCGTGCGCGTCAGCGACATGTTGCAGGTCGAGCGCTACAGCCACGTCATGCATCTGACCAGTTCGGTCGTCGGCACACTGCGCGACGGGCTGGGGCCCGTGGACGTGCTCCGGGCGGTTTTCCCGGCGGGAACCGTGTCGGGAGCGCCCAAGGTGCGGGCGATGCAGATCATCGATGAGCTGGAGCCCACCCGTCGGGGCCCCTACGCCGGCGCCGTGGGCTACGTCGATTTCGCGGGAAATCTGGATACCTGCATCACCATCCGCACCGTCGTGCTCAAAGACGGTGTCGCGCACGTCCAGGCCGGTGCCGGCATCGTCGCGGACTCGGTTCCCGCATCCGAGGAACAGGAGACCCGCAGCAAGGCCGGTGCCGTCATCGCCGCGATCCGTGCGGCCGAGGCGATCCGCCGCTGACGTTTTCCGACACCGATGTTACGGGCGGCTGACTGCGCTCTACCATCCGTTGTGCAGTTCCCGCCCTGGAGGACGACCGGTGGCCACCTATCTCGATGATCTGCTCGCGGGCGCGCAACGTCGCGTCGCCGTGGCGCGTGAGGTGGAGCCATTGGTGTCTCTGCGCGAGCGGGCCCAGCATGTTGCCGGCACCCGGCCGCTCTACGACGCGTTGTCTGTACCAGGTGTGTCGGTGATCGCCGAGGTCAAGCGGGCGTCGCCGTCCAAGGGGCCGCTGGCACCCGATCTGGACGCCGTGGCCCAGGCGCGCAGCTACCTCGACGGTGGTGCGGCGGCCATCTCCGTGCTGACCGAGCCGGACCAGTTCCTCGGGTCGTTGGACGACCTGGCTAGCGTCTCCCGGTTGGGTGCTCCGACGATCCGTAAAGACTTCGTGGTCGATGCCTACCAGATCTGGGAAGCCAGACTCGCCGGTGCGTCCGCCGTGCTGCTGATCGTCGCCGCGCTCGACCACCGCACATTGGCCACCCTGCACGACGAGGCAGACGCCGCGGGCCTCACGGCACTGGTCGAGGTCCACGACGAAGCCGAGGTCGAGGTCGCCCGGAGCATCGGGGCCCGGGTCGTCGGCATCAATGCCCGTGACCTGCGGACGTTCGTGCTGGACCGCGACGCCTTCACGCGCCTGCGCCCGGGCCTCCCGGATGGCGCGCTGGCCGTTGCCGAGTCCGGCGTCCGCGATCCCGACGACGTGCGCCGCGCGGCCGGCCACGGTGCCGACGCGGTGCTGGTCGGCGAGTCGCTGGTGATCGCCCAGGACCCCGCGACGGCGGTGGCCGGGCTGGTTGCGGCCGGACTCGAAGGGCCTCGCTCCGAACCCGCTCCGAACCCGCCTTTCCCGACGCCATCGAGTTCCCTGTGAGCACCGCGAACCTGTCCGCGCCGACATCCGGCGATTCCCCCCAGACCGTCCGCGAAGGCTATTTCGGCCCGTTCGGTGGCCAGTACGTGCCGGAGGCCCTGTCCGGAGCGCTCGCCCAGCTCGTCGATGCGTGGCGGGATGCGCAGTCCGATCCGGGCTTCGCAGCCGAATTGGACGATCTTCGCCGCAACTACGGGGGGCGGCCAACGCCGCTGTACCTCGCCGACCGGCTGTCGGAGGAGGCCGGGGTCGAGGTCTGGCTCAAGCGCGAGGACCTCGCCCACACCGGATCGCACAAGCTCAACAACGTGGTCGGGCAGGCCCTGCTCACGCGCCGGATGGGCAAGCCGCGCGTGATCGCCGAAACCGGCGCCGGACAACACGGCGTCGCCACGGCCACGGCCGCCGCGCTGTTCGGCCTCGATTGCACCGTGTACATGGGCGCGGAGGACGTGCGGCGCCAACGGCTCAACGTCGTGCGGATGCAGCTGCTGGGCACCGAGGTCGTCCCGGTCGACAGCGGCACCCGGACGCTCAAGGACGCCATCAACGAAGCGATGCGCGACTGGGTGACCAACGTCGACGACACGCACTATCTCATCGGCTCGGCGATGGGGCCGCATCCGTTCCCCACGATTGTGCGGGAGCTCCAAAAGGTCATCTCCGTCGAATCGACCGAGCAGTTCGCCCAGCAGGCCGGCGGGCTCCCCGATGCCGTGATCGCCTGCGTCGGTGGCGGTTCGAACGCGATCGGGTCCTTCGCCGAATGGATCGACGTCGATGGTGTCAAGCTCATTGGCGTCGAGGCAGCAGGTGAGGGCGTCGGGTCGGGCCGCTCGGCCGCGACGATCAGCGAGGGACGCGAGGCCGTCCTGCACGGGTCACGATCCATGGTGCTGGTCGATGACGATGGGCAGGTGAAGCCGGCCCACTCCGTGTCGGCCGGCCTGGACTATCCGGGCGTCGGGCCGGAACACGCCTGGTTGGCGTCGACGGGGCGGGCCACGTACGTCAGCGCCACCGACACCGACGCCCTCACTGGCTTCCGCCGCACCTGCGAACTGGAAGGCATCATCCCGGCGCTCGAGCCGGCCCATGCCGTCGGCTGGTTGCTCCGGCACGGCAGGGCGGAACTGGGGGAGGGGGCCCGTGTGGTGTTGACCATGTCGGGACGCGGGGACAAGGACGTCGATGAGGTCGTCGAGGTGGCGGGTTGGGACGTGGGGGTCGCCAAGGCGTTCGGTACCAACGACGGGGCATCGTCGTGACGTCGCCGGCCGTCGACGGTTCGCGCAGCATCGCGGCCGCGTTCGCGGCTGCTGCCGCACAGGATCGCGCGGCGCTGATCGTCTACCTGACCGCCTGTTTTCCGGATCCGGAGACGTCGCGCGCCTGTTTCGAAGCGGCCGTCGAGGCGGGTGCCGACGTCCTCGAGATCGGCGTGCCGTTCTCTGATCCGATGATGGACGGACCGATCATCCAGGCGGCCAATCAGCGGGTCCTGGACGCCGGGACGTCCGTCGCCCAACAGCTGGACCTGGTCCGGTCTCTGCAGCACCTCGACGTGCCAAAGCTGGTCATGACCTACGTCACCATCGCTGATACCCGGGGCTATGCGACGTTCGCCGACGAGTTGGCCGAGGCCGGTCTGGCGGGCGTGATACTGCCCGACCTGCCCGTGCCCGAGGCGGACGACTGGCTCGTGGAGGCGCGTCGCCGTGACCTGGCCACGGTGTTCCTGGCTTCATCGACCTCGACCGACGAACGGTTGGATGCGATCGCCGCCGCGTCGTCCGGCTGGGTGTACGCGACAGGCCTGCTTGGGGTGACGGGCGTCAAGTCGGTGTCCGGTGACGTCACCCGCGATCTGGTGGAACGGGTTCGGGCCCGCACGGATCTGCCGGTGGCCGTGGGGATCGGCGTGAAGGACCGCGCATCCGCCGCCGAGGTGGCGGCCTATGCCGACGGGGTGATCGTCGGCTCCTCGATCGTCCAGGCGGCCGCGGCTGGTGATCCGGGCGGGGCGCCGCAGCGCGTGGCCGCCCTGGTCCGCGAACTGCGTGCCGGCGTCGCCGAGCGCTGACGGCACGTACTGACGGCCGACCCGCGTCGTTGGCCGTCGTCCTTCGCGCTTCTCCTGGATGCGGTCTGCTACGGGGCGAGCCCCCGCCGTGTGGCGGGGGCTCGCGGTCGTGCGAACGTCACAGGGCGACGATCAGTTGTTGCCTTCGATGTCGAAGCCGTAGTGCGCTTCCATGCCCGGCAGGCCGTCGTCACGAACGTTGAACTCGGACTCAACACAGAGGCTGACGGCTTCGGCGTTCTCCTCGAGCAACTCGCCCATCCCGGTGATGGTGTCGGTGCCGAGCTCGTCGTGCGCTGCCTGCGACATCGCGATGCCGTAGGTGTTGTTGAACTGGCTGGGGGTCAACCACACGAGGCCGTTCTCCTCGAGGTCGCGCTCACGCACGACTTCGTACTGCTCGATGCGGTCGGCGATCGGCACGGTCTCTCCGTAGAAGGAGATCCACGCCGTGCCGTTGTACTCCCAGTAGTGGTCGATGTCGCCGTTGACCAGCGCGGAGCGCGCCGCGTCCGTCCCGCCGAGGTTGACCTCGTTGTTGACGGTCGCGCCGGCGCTCTCGAGCAGCGCGACGGACATCTCACCGAGGACCAGCTGTTCGTCGAAGTCCTTGGAGCCAACGGTGAATTCCGCACCGGACAGCTCGTCACCCTCCCCAAGCAAGCCATTCTCCTCGAGGAAGTTCGCGGCGGCCTGGGCAGCGGGCACGTTGTCCGCCGAGAGGCTGGCGTTCAGGCCGGCCATCGTGTCGTTGTCCAACGCTTCGGCGATGGGATCGTACAGCGAATCCAGCACGTCGCTGTACTCGCTGTAGGCGTCCTCACGGAACACCGGCGATGCGTTGTAGAGCGGGAAGAAGTCCTGGTCGTCTTCGAGGACCACAAGATCGAGGGCGGCGATGCGACCGTCGGTGGTGAAGACCTCGCCGAAGTTGCAGGGATCCTGGTCGGCCGTGGCGCTGTAGATGAGGCCGGTGTCGAGAACCTCGACGCTGCCGGCTTCGCCGCCACCGCCGCAGGCGCTCGCAAGGAGCGCGGCGGCAGCGATGCCTCCGATGGAACGGATGGTTGCTGAACGAATCAAGTGGTTCCTTGCTGTCGTGGTCATTCGGATGCCCTCGTAGGGAAGGCGTGTGATCCGCATCACATGCGGATGGGTCGTGCGCCCTGTCCACGGGCGATCCCACGTCCTGCGGAGGTGGGACCAGAACGCGATGCTACGACTAGGGTCGTAGCTCTGTCACAAGGATAGGCGGTGGATCGTGAGATGCACATCGGGAGTTGCTCACAGCCCCTTCGGTGTGAGCCATTCCTCGACGAGACCGGCCAGGTAGTCGACCAGTAGCGCGAGAATGGCAACGGAAACGGCACCGAACACCAGCACCGGCGTGCGGTTGAGTTGGAACCCGGCCTGGATGGTCTGGCCGAGGCCGCCACCACCGAACAGGAACGCCAGGGCGGCGGTCCCGACGTTCAGGACGAGGGCGGTGCGGACACCGGCCAGGATCACGGGTACGGCCAACGGCAGCTCCAGCCGTCGCAGCACGAGGCGGTTGGACATTCCCATGCCGCGACCGGCCTCCAGGACCGCGTCATCGACCTGGTCGAGCCCGACCATCGTGTTCCGCAGGATCGGCAGGAAGGAGTAGGCGACCAGTGACACGACGACCGGTACGACACCCGTGCTCGGCAATGCGTCGATGCTGCCGAAGAGGAAGAACAACAGGGCGAGAGCACCGAGCGAGGGGATCGCCTGACCGGCGTTGCCGAGCCCGATGATCAGCGGGGCGTAGCGGCGGACGCGTGGTCGGGTCGCCGCGATGCCAAGCGGAATGGCGAGCAGCAGGACAAACACGGTTGACACGGCCGTCAGCAGCAGATGCTCCTGCAGGCGTTGGAACTGCTCCGAGAACGTCAGCGTGCGGGCTTCGATGCTGTCGAGTTCCGACACCTGGATGTAGAGCAGCAGCGCACCCATGGCGGCCACGAGAAACGCCGGCATGCCAAAGTAGTGGATGCGTTTGGCGCGTTTCGCACGCTTGTCAGCCGCCGCGTCCTCCGCGACGGCAACCTCGCGGGCTTTGCCGTCCGCTTCGGTGGGAGTGAGGGTCGTGGACATCAGGCAACCACGTCGGCCGGGTCGATGAGCTTGGCGGCGCGGTAGTACTCAGCGCTCGCGTCCCGCATTGTCTGGATCGAGTTGATGATGGCATCGACATCGAGGATGCCCTCGAAATGACCACGGCCGTCGACGACGATCGCGACACCGGCGGAGCCGACGAGCATCTCCTCCAGGGCATCGGACAGCGTTGCCTGGCCCTCGATCATCGCGCGCGCCGGCAGGCCGAGCTCCTCGATGGGTCGGTCGTGCTTGAAGTCGGGAGCGCGCAGCCAGCGCTTGGGGCGCTTGTCCGCGTCGAGCAGCAGCATCGCCGTCCAGTCGGAGTCGTTGAGGCGCTTCTGCAGCACGTCACGGGATTCGTCGAGGCGGCCGATCAAGGCGTCCTCGATGACTTTGATGTCGCGGACCCGGCTCAGCTTCAGACGCTTGAGCGTGGCCCCAGTCCCCACGAAGTCCGCAACGAATTCGTTCGCCGGGTTGGTCAGGATCTCTTCCGGCGTCGCGAACTGCGCGATGTGCGATTGCTCCTTGAGGATTGCGATGCGATCGCCCATCTTGATCGCTTCGTCGATGTCATGGGTGACGAAGGCGATGGTCTTCTGCAGTTCCTCCTGCAGGCGCAGGAATTCGTTCTGCAGACGGTTCCGGGTGATCGGGTCGATCGCACCGAACGGTTCGTCCATCAGCAGGACCGGCGGATCCGCGGCCAGTGCACGAGCCACGCCGACCCGTTGCCGCTGCCCACCCGACAGCTCCTTCGGGTACCGGCTGCGGTAGACGGATGGGTCGAGTCCCACGACGTCGAGCAGTTCGTCGATACGGGCATCGATGCGGTCCTTGTCCCAGCCGAGCAGACGCGGGACCGTGCCGACGTTGCCTTCGATGGTGATGTGCGGGAACAGCCCGATCTGCTGGATCACGTAGCCGATACGGCGTCGTAGGTGGTTCGGGTCGATGTTCGTGACGTCTTCGCCGTCGATGATGATGTTGCCGCTGGTCGGTTCGATGATCCGGTTGATCATCTTGAGCGTTGTGGTCTTGCCGCACCCGGAAGGTCCGACGAACACCACGATCTCACCTTTGGGGATCTCCATGGACACCCGATCGACCGCCGGGGTGTCTTCACCGGGGTACCGCTTCGTGAGGTCGCGGAGCTCGATCATCGTCTGACCGAGATCGGCGTCCGAACCAATGGGCGTTTCGGTCTTGTTGGTCTGGTCAGTCACGAATACCTCGAGAGATCGTCAGTCGGCCGATGGCCAGGTACACAAGATCGAAGAGCAGGGCGAGCAGCACGACGGCCAGCGTCCCACCCAGCAGGGACTCCAAGGCGCCGGGTGAGCCGATGCGCCGGATCCCGCGGAAGATCTCCTGACCCAGACCGTTGCCGCCGACGAGCGCGGCGATGGCGGCGATGCCGACGGTCAACAGGGTCGAGACGCGCAGGCCGGCGAGCATCACCGGCCAGGCGTTTGGTAACTCGATCCGCCACAGGCGCATGGTCTTGCTCATGCCCATACCGGCGGCCGACTCCACGACGGCGTTGTCCACCGAGAACAGCCCGGAGACGGTGTTGCGCACGATGGCGAGCAGCGCGTACAGCGTCAGGGCAATGATCGGGCCGCGGTCGCCGATGCCGACGATCGGGATCATCAGGGCGAACAAGGCGAGCGACGGGATCGTGAGGAACGTCGACGTCACGCTGAGGATGACGCCGCGGAACGGTGGAAAGCGGTGTGCGGCGATGCCCAGGAACAGACCGATGATGGTCGCGAACAACATCGCGTAGCCGACGATGCGGATGTGTTCCACGGACTGGGTCAATAGCAGTCGTTGATTGGATGGATCGGCGAGGTACTCGAAGAACGCCAAGGGCCGCTGCTCCTGAGAAGGGGTGGGTTTCGTTCCGGTGAGGACGCTCAGCGCGGTCGGTTCAAATCGGTTCGAGTCGGTTCGAGTCGGTTCGAGTCGGTTCGAATTGCTTCGAGTCGGTTCGAGTCGGTTCGAGTCGGTTCGAGTCGGTCTCGAACATCGAGCGCCGGCTGGGGGCCGACGAGAAAGGCTGGCGGATCACGGACAAATCGTGTTTCGTTACCCGGAAGCCTAACGACCTTCCGTCCACATGGCCAGTGACCGCCCCGAACCAGGGATGTCACACCGCGCTGGCAGTATCAGGGCGTTCGACACGACCGGGGCGGCCGTGTCGCCGGCGGGACCCGGTGGATTGACGTTCGCGCGGTCGGGAGCTGCCGACCGGCGGACGGGAAAGGCCGACCGTCATGGCACGCCGCCGCACGTGGACCGACGATGAGCTGACCACCGCGATGCAGGGCGCCACCTCATGGAGCCAAGTCTGTAGGAGGCTGGGCCTGCGCACCGGCGGCAGCACGTTGCGCCGAATCCGGGAGCGGTCGACGGAGCTCTCTCTGGACGTCCGTGGAGTCATGGATACCCAACAGGATGCCAGAAAATGGACAGATGGCGACTTGGTAGCGGCTGTGGCCAGGGCGACCAACCTCAACGGCGTCTTCGCCATCCTGGGGCTGTCGGTCGGCGGGAGCGCCTGGCGACGCATGCAGGATCACATCGTCCGACTGGAACTGGATACCTCCCATTGGACCGGCTCGGCGATGTCAAGTGGCTCCCGGCGACCCAGGCAACGCATCGCGCTGGATGACGAGGAAGTACGGGTCGCGGTCATCGGGGCCCGGTCGATCGCTGAGGTCGCTCGGCGGCTCGGCCTCGACTCCACAAATGGATCGGTGCACCGGAGTATCCGTCTGCGGATCGATTACCTCCGCCTTCCCACGACTGAGTATCAGGGCCAGGCTTGGGCGCGCGGCCTGACACGTGCCCGGCGGCCGAAGGTGCCACTCGAACAGATCCTGGTGAGGGACTCGACGTACGGCGGTGGTTCGGTACGGCTGCGTGAGCGACTCACGGCTGAAGGGCTGCTCGATCAGCGGTGTGCCATGTGTGGTCTTGTGGAATGGTGTAGGCAACCAGCGCCTCTCCAGCTCGATCACATCGACGGCGATCGCCGGAACAACGAGCTCACGAATCTGCGTATCCTCTGTCCCAATTGTCACGCGCAAACACCGACGTTTTGTGGGCGGAACATCGGGAGGGGATAAGCTCGCTCCTCGTGTTTGGGGTCTGGCCCCTGCGCGCCCCCGTGCTGGAATTGGCATACAGGGACGGCTCAAAACCGTCTGCTCGGAAGGGCTTGTGGGTTCGAGTCCCACCGGGGGTACAAACGGTCCAGATCGTTCCCGGCGCGACGTCCGCGACGGGGGCGGCTGCCCGGCAGCAGGTTGGCCGCTTCGACCGTGCTCCGCTAGTTTTCTCGTTGCACATCCCCTGCGGAGACACGGGCAGCTCGCCCGCGGTCGAGGCTGCGGGACGGGGTTGTGCAACGCTGCAGCCCACGCGGTCGGCCTTCGCCGATCGCCTCATGTTCGACCGACGACCGGAACGACCACGCCTCCCCCACGCAACGCCGACCGGGTGCAGGAGCGCCTCGTGCGCATCCAGGAGCACCTGAAACGGGTGCGGGCCACGGAGCGAGTGCTCGCCGAGCAGGTGGCCTACCTCGACGAGGTGGCCGCTGACGCGGAGACCCGAAAGCTGGTGTCGCAGACACCGCTGGCGGACCGTGAGTGGCGGGATGCGAGGACCGACCGGGACCGGCACCGGGAACAGCTCGACGACGCCCGTCGCGAGACCACCGATCTCCTCGCGGAGCGAGACCGACTGCTCGAACGGCTCCAGGAGCTGGGCACCAGGCAGCGGGCAGAGGGACCAGACCAGTGACCGACACCACGACCCAGACCGACGCGGGCGCCGATGGGGCCCGTGCGACGCGCGTGCTGATCGCCGAGGACGAAGCTCTCATCCGCCTGGATCTCAAGGAGATGCTCGAGGAGGAGGGCTTCGAGGTCGTCGCCGAGGTCGCGGACGGTGCGTCAGCGGTTCGCCTGACGCGCGAGCTCGGTCCGGATCTGGTGATCCTCGATGTCAAGATGCCCGTCATGGACGGCATCCAGGCCGCGGAGGAGATCGCCAAGGACCGATTGGCCGCAATTCTCATCCTGACCGCGTTCAGTCAACGCGACCTCGTGGAGAAGGCTCGCCGTGCCGGCGCGATGGCCTACCTCGTCAAGCCTTTTCAGAAGCACGATCTGCTGCCTGCCGTCGAGATCGCCGCCGGGCGTTTTCGGGAGATGTCGGGGCTCGAGGCGACCGTGGACGACCTCGAAGGGCGCTTGGAAGCCCGCAAGGTCGTCGACCGCGCCAAAGGCCTGCTGCAGGAACGCGAGTCCATGTCCGAGGGCGAGGCGTTCCGGTTCGTGCAGCGCCAGGCCATGGAACGCCGGCAGACGATGAAGCAGGTCGCGGAACAGATCATCGCGCAATTCGAGGCCTGAACTGCGGCACGCGCCGCGGCGGCCAGCGCCTCGACTCGGTCGGCGTTGCGAGCGCCGCTACGACCACCGTCGTAGACTCGGCTGCCCGCCGCGGCTGATCCCTCAGCCCCGTCGCGGAAGTACGGCCCAACGACCTTGCCGACGCCCCGACGACAGGTCGTACATCGACGTTTCACACCGAGGAGGATCCGTATGCGTTCCACATCCCGAGTTGCCGCGGTGCTGGCGGCCGCGGCCTTGACGGCAGCTGCCTGTGGCGGCGGAGAAGACGATGTCGCGGAAGGCGACCTCGATCTCGTCTCCTCCGGCACGCTCACCGTCTGCTCCGACATCCCGTACGCACCGTTCGAGTTCGAGGACCCGGAGTCGGAGATCGGCTACAGCGGTTTCGACGTCGAACTGATTCAGGCCATCGCGGATGAACTCGAGCTGGACGTCGAGGTCATCGTGTCCGGCTTCGAGGGTCTGACCTCCGGGACGGCCATGGCTGCGGGGACCTGCGACCTGGCCGTCTCGGCGATGACGATCACGCCGGAGCGTGCCGAACAGATCGGCTTTTCCGAGCCGTACTACGACGCCGTGCAGTCGCTGCTGATACCGGAGGGCTCGGACATCGCCGGGATCGACGATCTCACCGAGGACGTGACGGTCGGCGTGCAGTCCGGAACCACCGGCGAGGCCTACGCGCAGGAGAACGTGCCGGGCGCCGAGATCCTGTCCTTCGAGAACACCGGGGATCTGTTCGTGGCCCTGGAAGCCGAGCAGGTCGACGCGATCCTGCAGGACCAGCCCGTCAACGTCGAGTACGCCCGCGAGAACTCCGGATCGGTGGTCGAGGAATACGACACCGATGAGTCGTACGGCATCGCGTTGGAACAGGACCGGGAGGACGGTCTGCTGGAAGCCGTGAACGACGCTCTGGAGACCATCCGGGAGGAAAGCACCTACGGCGAGATCTACGACCGGTACTTCGCCGTCGAGTGAGCTTCCGGCTCCAGCCGGTCTTAGCGAGGGAGGCCGTTCCGCGGTCTCCCTCGCTGTGCGTCTAGGGTCCGTTTCCGGGCGGCCACAACGATCCGGTCCGGGCGACCAAGGAGCGGGGAGCGGGGAGCGTGAGCAAGCGCAAGAAGCAACAGCTGGTGCGGGCCGGCATGTACGCGCTGTTCGTGGTCGCGGTGGGGCTGGTCATCATCCTGGCCGACGGTGAGGCGATTCGGCGGAACTTCGTCAATGTCGAGATCGCGCGCGAGATGTTCCCGGACGTGCTGCTGATCGCGGCCCGCAACACGATTGTGTACACGTTCCTGGCGTTCAGTTTCGGCCTGGCGCTCGGCCTGCTGCTGGCACTCATGCGGTTGTCATCCATCGCCCCGTACCGGTGGGTCGCGACGATCTACATCGAGATCTTCCGTGGGCTGCCGGCGCTGCTGACGATCTTCCTCGTCGGCTTCGGGGTCCCGCTGGCGTTCCGGGGTGCCCGCGACTGGCCCACCCTGTTCACGATCACCCTCGGCCTGGGGTTGGTCGCTGCGGCCTACATGGCGGAGACCATCCGTGCCGGCATCGAGGGCGTTCCGAAGGGCCAGATGGAGGCCGCCAGGTCTCTTGGCATGTCCCATTCCCGGGCGATGGCGTCCGTCGTGATCCCCCAGGGCTTTCGGATCATCATCCCGCCGTTGACCAATGAACTCGTCCTGCTGATCAAGGACACGTCGCTGTTGTTCGTCCTCGGGACGACGCCCGCGACCAAGGAACTGCTGAAGTTCGGCCGGGACCTGCTGCAGCAGCGGGCTAATGCAACGCCGCTGATCGTCGTCGGGGCCGTCTATCTGATGATCACGATCCCGATGACGCAGTTGGTCGCCGTGCTCGAGCGGCACAACGCCCGCGCTCGATAGGCACCCAACGAGAGCGGATGACGAGGCAGACGGTACGAAGCCCAGGTTCCAGCCACGTTACGGACGTGTTGGGAGTGCGTGACCGTCGACCGGGTCGCAGCACTCCGCAGCAACTACGCTCCCCGACACGATGCAGAGCTGCCGCCAGGGCGTCGCGAGGAGCCGGACATGAGTGAACCGCTGACCGCGTCGCGGCCGTCGGAGCCTGGCGGCGCTGCCATCGAGGTGCTCGATCTGCACAAGTCCTTCGGCGACTTGGAGGTCCTCAAGGGCATCGACTTCACCGTGGCGCACGGCGAGGTGGTATGCGTGGTCGGGCCGTCGGGATCCGGGAAGT